>DATIYD010000328.1:0-9853 GCA_035517975.1 Thermoleophilia bacterium
CTCCGCCGACGATCGCCGGGAAGCTGTCGTCCAGCAGCACCAGGTCGGCGGCCTCGCGGGCCACGTCGGTGCCCTTGCGGCCCATGGCCAGGCCGATGTGGGCGGCCTCCAGCGCCGGGGCGTCGTTCACGCCGTCGCCGGTCATGGCGACCACCTGGCCCTTCTTGCGCAGCGTCTCGACGAGGAGCACCTTGTGCTCCGGCGCGACGCGCCCGACGACGCCGATGGCGTCGATGCGGGCAAGGCGCTCCTGTTCGCTCAGGGCGGCGAACTCCGTGCCGAGCAGCGCCTCGCCGGGGATGCCGAGCTGCTTGGCGATCGCCGCCCCGGTGGTGACGTCGTCGCCGGTCACCATGCGCACCGTGATGTGGGCACGCTGGGCATCGCGGACGGCAGCCTTCGACTCGTCGCGCGGAGGATCGACCATGGCGACGAGCGACGTCAGCTCGAGTTCGCTGACATAGCCGAGCAGATCGCCCTCGGCGTCGAAGCCGGCCGCGTCGAGATCGCGGATCGCCGCCGCCATCACGCGGTGTCCCTCGCCCTCCATGCGGGTGACCGCCGCTTCGGCCTTGGCCTTGAGCTCGTCATCCCAGGGAACGCTTCTGCCGGCAGCGAGCGCGCTCGCCGTGCGCCCCATTACGGCGGGCGCCGCCCCCTTCACGAAGCAGCGCACAAGCTTCTTGCCCGACGAGTCGGTCGTGGCGTTGAAGGTCGCCATCAGCTTGTACGTCGGGTCGAACGGCAGCGTGGCCAGTCGCGGCAGCCTCTCGCGGGTCGCGTCGATGTCGAGCCCCGCCTTGTGGCCGAGCACCAGCAGGGCGCCCTCGGTCGGGTCGCCGACGACCTTGCCGTCTTCGAGCTTGGCGTCCGAGGCGACCACGTAGGGCAGGATGGCGTCGTCGAGCGAGGCGGTGGTGCCGGCCGCGTGATGCACCTTGCCCTCGAGGCCGTAGCCGATCCCCGAGATCGTGTAGCGGTCGACCGGGTCGAGCACCTCGACGGCGGTCATCTGGTTCATCGTGAGGGTGCCGGTCTTGTCGGAGTTGATGGCCGACGTCGACCCGAGCGTCTCCACCGACACCAGGTCCTTGACGATCGCCTTGCGCGCGGCCAGCTCCTTGGCGCCGGCGGAGAGGATCACCTGGAGCACCGTGGGGAGCGCCGTCGGGATCGCGGCGATCGCCAGGGCGACCGCGGTGATGAAGAGGCTGTCGGCCGACTGGCCGCGCGAGAGGCCGAGCGCGAACATGACGATCATCGTCCCGAGCGCAGCCGCGCCGATCCAGAGCGTCATCGTGTTGAGCTGCCGGGACAGCGGGGTCTGTTCCTTGGCGGTCGCCGCCAGCATGCCGGCGATCTTGCCGACCTCGGCGTCGGCGCCGGTCGCGGTGACCAGCATCGTGCCGCTGCCGTGGGTGACCGGCGTGTTCATGAACGCCATGTTGGTGCGGTCACCGGGCCCGAGGTCGGTGTCGGCGAGCGCGCCGGTCTCTTTGGAGGCCGGCACGCTCTCGCCCGTGAGCGCGGATTCGTCGATGTCGAGCGAGCTTGCCTGGATGATCCTGCCGTCGGCGGGCACGTCGTCGCCGGCACTGATCAGCACGACGTCGCCGACGACCACCTCCTCGGCGGGGATCTCCGCTTCGGCCCCGTCGCGGCGTACACGCGCCGTCTGCTTCATCAGCGACTTGAGGGCGTTCATGGCGCTCTCGGCCTTGCCTTCCTGACGCAGGCCGACGACGGCGTTGAACACGGTCAGGAAGATCAGCACGGCGCCCGTGCTCCACTGACCGATGGCAAGCGACACGACCGCGGCGACGAGCAGGATGATCTGCATGTAGGCGCGGTACTGGTCGACGAAGCGCCGCCATCCCGGCTCGGCCTTCTCGGCCGGCAGCGCGTTGGGGCCGTCCTTCTGGAGCAGCTCGGCTGCCTTTGCCGCCGAGAGGCCCGAGCCGGGGTCGACCCCCAGCCGGCGGGCGACCTCGTCGCCCGAAAGCGCATACCAGCGCCCGGTCGCGGCGGCCTCGGTGGGCGCCGGGGCGGTGGCTGCCATCAGCGCGCCCCTTTCTGGACCGCCTCTCCGCCGGCCTTGGTCTCACGCTCGACCATGCGCGCCTCTCGCTCGTCTTCCTTGAGGGTCTCCTCCTCAGTCTCCTGGTCGGCCAGCAGATCGGCCGCTTCGACCCTTTCGCGCTCTTTCTTCTCTGCCTTGGCGGCCTTCTTCGCCTTCTTCGCGGCCATTGCCCCTTTCTTGCGGGCCTTCTTGCCGGTCTTCTGCGGGGCGTGCTGCGGCGCTCGGTCGTCCGCATCGGACTCGCTTGCGAACGGGTCGGGTGCGGCGCCCCTGGGCGCCTCGGCCTCGAGCTCGACCTTCGTCTGCTGCAGCGCGGCGCGTGCCTCTGCGTTCACCTTGGGGTAGTGCGGGTCGATCTCGATCAAGGCGTTGGCGATGACGGCCGAGGCACAGATGCGCGCGAACCACTTGTGGTCCGCGGGGATCACGTACCAGGGCGCCCAGTCCGTGCTCGTCGCCGTCAGCATCTCCGAGAAGGCCTTCTGGTAGTCGCCCCAGTAGGTGCGCTCGTGCGCGTCGGCGGCGGAGAACTTCCAGTTGTGGTCGGGCAGGTCGATGCGGCGCAAGAAACGGATGCGCTGCTCTTCCTGTGAGAGGTTGAGAAGCAGCTTGACGATCTTGAAGCCGTTGTCGGTCAGGTGGCGCTCCCAGTCGTTGATGTCGCGGTAGCGTCGTTTCCAGACATCCCTGCCGCGCGCCTCCCTCGGTAACCGCTGGCGTTCGAGGTTCTCGGGATGCACGCGCACGACGAGGACCTCTTCGTAGTGGGAGCGGTTGAAGATGCCGATCTCGCCACGACCCGGCAGGTCTTTGGCGTAACGCCAGAGGTAGTCGTGGTTGATCTCCGCGGCCGACGGCACTTTGAAGGAGTGCACGGAGACACCCTGCGGGTTGACGCCGCTCATGACGTGACGGATCGTGCCATCCTTGCCGGCGGCGTCGAGGGCCTGCAGCACGACCAGGACGCCGTAGGTGTCCTGGGCGGCGAGGCGGGCCTGGTACTCGGTCATCAGCTCGACGCCCCGTTGCAGGAGCTCGAGGCCATCCTTCTTCTTGACGAAGTCGGCCTTGTAGCCGGGGTCGAAGTCCTTGGCCAGCGTCACCTTGGAACCGGGCGTGACCCGGAGTGGCTCGATGAACTCCGCGATGCGCCGTTGCGTCTCATCGGCCATGTCGCAACTCCTTCCCGTGTTGCCGTCGTTCTTTCAGGGGTGGTCTGGCTCGGCCCCCGTGGTCGTCGTCCTGGGACCGGTCGGCGCGCGTGCCGCCGACGGCGGGTCAGTAGGTCCGGCGGACCGGGGGGATCAGGAGCAGCACGATGATCGTGATCAGCGGAAAGAAGCAGGCCAGAAGACCCCAGAGCAGCCCGCTGCGGCCCTTGCTCCTCGCGATGGTGATCGTGATGAAGATGAAGATGACCCAGGCGACGACGAAGATCAGCCACCAGAAGAACGCAAGTGCCGCAACCATGAACTACTCCTCTCGACGGATGCTCAATCGTCCCCATCTCCGTACTTCCTAGTACCGTTTGCTCCCCGCTCGGCGGGAGCGCTGCTGCGCCGCGCGTCCCCGACCTTGCACGAGGCCTCCCGTTCGGGCAGACTTCGGCGGCACGCAGGCGGCCTCGGGCGACAGGCCGGCGGAACGCCGAGGCACGACCAAGAGGTGAATGATGGCCACGCGATCTTTCTCGGGAGCGACTGCTGCCGCCGCCGCGGCGGCAGCGGGCGGCGCCGGCCTCATCCTCTTCACGCTCTCCGCCGGCCAGTTCCTGATGACCCTCGACACCTCGGTGATGAACGTGTCGATCGCCACCGTGGCCAAGGACGTCGGCACGACCGTCACCGGCATCCAGACCGCGATCACCCTCTACACCCTGGTCATGGCCAGCCTCATGGTCCTCGGCGGCAAGATCGGCAGCATCATCGGCCGCAAGCGCGCCTTCAGCATCGGCTGCATCATCTACGGCTGCGGCTCGCTGACCACCGCGCTTTCGCCCAACCTGGCCGTGCTCATCTTCGGCTGGTCGTTTCTCGAGGGCATCGGCGCCGTGCTCATCATGCCGGCCATCGTCGGCCTCGTGGCGGGCAACTTCCCTCCCGCGCAGCGGCCCAAAGCCTACGGCCTGATCGCGGCCGCCGCGGCCATCGCGGTCGCCGTCGGTCCCGTCGTCGGCGGCTTCATGACGACCTACTTCTCGTGGCGCTACGTCTTTGCCGGTGAGGTGGTCATCGACATCGCCATCCTGGTGTTGGCGCGCCGTGCCGCCGACTCGCCGGTGGAGCACCGTCCGCACCTCGACCTGATCGGCGTCGTGGTCTCCTCGGCGGGGCTCGCCCTGTTCGTCCTGGGCGTGCTGAAGTCGTCATCGTGGGGCTGGGTCCTGCCCAAGGCCGGCGCTCCGTCGCTCTTCGGCCTCTCGCTCACCATCTGGTTCATCCTGACGGGCCTTTTCCTGCTCTGGCTGTTCCTGCGCTACCAGCGGCGTCTCGAGCGCGACGGCAAGGAGCCGCTCATCGCGCCGTCGCTGCTGCGCAACCGCCAGCTCAGCGGGGGCCTGATCTCGTTCCTGTTCCTGTTCCTGATCCAGGCGGGGGTGTTCTTCATCGTCCCGCTGTTCCTTTCGGTCGTGCTCGGCCTGTCGCCGATCGAGACCGGCCTGCGCCTGCTGCCGCTCTCGCTCTCGCTTCTTGTCGCGGCGGCCGGCATCCCGCGCTTCCTGCCTCACGCCGACCCGCGTCGCGTCGTGCGCATCGGCATCCTGGCGCTGGTCGCCGGCGTGGTCGTGCTGATCGCGAGCCTGCAAGAGGGCGCCGACTCCTCGATCGTCATCGCGCCGCTGCTCATCGTGGGCGCCGGTATCGGGGCGCTGGCATCGCAACTGGGCGCCGTGACCGTCTCCGCCGTGCCCACCGAGAAGAGCTCCGAGGTGGGCGGCCTGCAGAATACGGCGACGCAGCTCGGCGCCTCGCTGGGCACCGCGCTGGCCGGCTCCATCCTCATCGCCGCACTCACGGCCTCGTTCCTGACCGGCATCCAGAACAACCCGAGCGTGCCGCAGCAGGCCAAGGACCAGGCGACCGTGAGCCTGGCGGCCGGGGCGCCTTTCATCTCCGACAACGACCTCGAGGCGCACATGACCAAGGCCGGCTACTCGCAGGCCGAGATCGACACGGCCGTCCAGCAGAACCAGACGTCGCAGATCGACGGCCTGCGCGCCGCCCTTGCGGTGCTGGCCGTCCTGGGGGTGATCGGCCTGTTCTTCACCGGGCGGATCCCCAGACAACCGGTCGGGTCGGCGCCGGCGTAGTCACCCGCCTCTCGAATGTGAGGGCGCGCTCGTCGGCGGCGAGTCAGCGCGCGAGCGCCGCCTCCCGCCGACGGTCCGTGCATGATCGCTGTCGGGAATCACCGACGTATCGGGACCAGAAGCTGCCGGGCCGGAGCTCAGGAGGAAGCGTGACCAGGGGCCGCACAGTCATGCACTTGCTGGCGCTCGGCGTCACCGCCACCGTGCTGCTCGCCGCAGGCTGCGCAACCCCGGCGAGAGCGCCGCGAACGTCGCAGAGACGGCGGCCGGCGAGCGAGCCGGCCGGGCCTCTCTGGACCCTGTCTGATCGCGGCATCAAGAGCGACCTGATCATGCACATGAAGTCGCCTCCCCAGTTGCTGGTGCTCGGCGGCTCGCGTGCCCTGCGGTTCGAGCCCGCATACATCCGCCGGGTCACCGGGCTCTCCGCTTTCAACGCCGCCGTGCCGCGGGCCACTCCGCAGGACGAATGGTCCATCGTCAATCTCCTGCACAGCCGGTTCCCACGGTCGCGTTTTCAGCTGCTGTGGGTGATCCACTGCGACGAGTTCGACCAGTACAAGCCGGGTGCGGCTCTCCTGGAAGACCCCTTCCTCTCGCGATTCCTGCCGCAATCGTTCGTCGCATCGCGGCTCGACGCCATGGGTCCCGAGGCGAGAGCCGAGCTCAAGCAGAACGTGTTGCACCCCAGCGTGATCGCGCCCGACGGCTTCACCATCTCGGACACGATCTCAAGCGCGGCTGAGCGAGGAACGCTGCGACAGCGCGTCGCGGCCTATGCCGGCGGCACCCTCAGCTTCTATCGCAAGACGCCGCCGCGTATCGACTCCCAGCCGAGTCATTACTTCGCCATGACCCTGGCGCTGATGAATCGGCTGGGGGTCCGGCCCACCATAGTCCTGGCGCCCCTGCAGCCGTGGTACCTGGCTCGCATCTACGGCCGTGGCTGGGAGGCGCGCCACCGCCTCGTGATCGCCTATCTGCGCCACCAGCAACGTGTCTACCGTTTGAATGTCCTCGACTTCAGCCGGCTGGCATCGATCGGGGGCTCGCCGCGCGGCTTCTACGATGCGGTCCACATGCGACCTGAGACGACGCGGCTGGTCGTGAGGGCCGTGCTGCGCGCGCTGCCACACGCCTTCGCGGCCACGCGGGCCGCCCGGCCTTAAGGCGGCCGTCTGCGGGCTCGGCCTCAGGACTCTATTGGGGGGCGTCGGCCGGCGCGTCGCCTCACTGCCAGCCGGTGGCGAAGCACCAGAGTGGCACGGCGACGGCCAGCAGCGGAACGAGCGCGACGATGAACAGCGCCAGGGGCCGGTGCCAGAGCGGTCGTGAAAGCATGCAGCGCCTCCAAAGCGAGCGGGGGTTGCCCTCCTTCCGGTCCATTGTAGGCGCTGCGCGCTCCGCAGCGCGCGTTCTCGTGCGCGTCGGCAAAGGCCGAGCAGCACACCCGGGATGTCAGGGTGCGGACCGCGCTGTACTATCGTACTGACAGAAAGCCAGGTCGGGGGGCGTCATGAGGCGGTTCGGGGTCGCGGTCTGCGTCGCGTTTGTGCTTGCGTGTCTGGGCGCCGCCGCAGCTCCCCTCGCCGCTGCCTACGTGCCGGAGGGCGGACAGGGCTGGTACTGGCAGATGCCGCAGCCGGCCGGCGGCCTCACCGACGTCACCTTCGCGAGCGCGACCGACGTCTGGGCCGTGGGACAGGATGGGACGATCCTCCACAGCGACGACGCCGGCGCCACCTGGAGCGGGCAGCAGGCGGGCACGCTTGCCGATCTTGGCTCGGTGAGCTTCGGCGACGACCGGCACGGCTGGACCTGCGGCAGCACCGCGTCCGGGTCGAGCATCGTCCTGGCGACGAGCGACGCGGGAGCGACCTGGGTCGATCGCACCCCCGGCGGCCTGACGAAGAGACTCACGAACGTGAGCTTCGTCGATGCCGATCATGGCTGGGCGGGCACGACCAGCGGCTTCGTCGTGCGCACGAGCGACGGCGGAGCCACCTGGACGAGCTCGCGAGTCGGCACCTCCAGCGGCGAGCTCACGCTCGATTTCGTCGATGCCACGCACGGTTGGGCCATGGAGTCGGACAGCGGCTCTCTGTGGCGAACAGTGAACGGGGGCGCAAGCTGGGCCGCGGTCCATACCTTCCACGGTGCGGGTCTCTGGGTCGGCGACGTCGACTTCGTCGACCGTAGCCATGGCTGGGCTGCCGCGGTCGGTGGCTCCGGCGGCGCGCTCTCGACGATCATGGCGACGAGCGACGCCGGCAGGAGCTGGCGCGCGGTGCGCACTTCGAGCCGCCAATGGGTCATGTGCCTGCACGCCAGAAGCGCAGCGGGTCTTGCCTTCGTGTCGGGCACCGAGAGCCAGACTTCGCTGTTCGATCCCATCGGCGCGGTCCTGACGTTCGCCCAGAGCAGCGACGGCGGCCGCCACTGGACGTCGCAGCGTGTGGGGCCGCCGCTCTACACGGCGGCGCTCGCCGGCAACGGCAACGCGCTGTGCGCGGTCGGCGACGGCATCCTGACCTCGCCGGACGGGGGCGTCACCTGGGGAGCCGCAAGCTCGGGCCAGTTCTACGAGTTCACGGCGGCGGCAGCCGTCTCGGCCACCGACCTGTGGGCCGTCGACTACGGCGGCGCCCTGGTGCACAGCTCCGATGGCTTCACGTGGAAGGAACAGCCCGGCCTCGTGCGCTGGTCGCAGGAGCTGAGCGCCGTCAGCTTCCCCGACGCCGACGATGGCTGGGTGGCCGGCGCCACCCAGCCCTTCGCCCAGGGCGGCGTCATCCTGCACACCTCGGACGGCGGCGCGACCTGGGCGCCGCAGGCCTCGGCCCTGGGCGGCGAGCTGAGCGGCGTCGAGTTCGTCGACGACGCGCACGGCTGGGCGATCAGCGATGAACCCGATGACTCCAGACCCGACGCCGGCCCGTCGCTCGAACGCACCATCGACGGCGGCCGGACCTGGATCGCCCAGTCTCTGCCCGACAGCCCTGCCCTCACGGCCGTCAGCTTCGTCGGCGACGAGACCGGGTGGGTGGGCGGTGAAGACGACTCGAGCATGCCCGGCGGCGCCGTCGTCTTCAAGACCAGCGACGGCGGCACGACGTGGACCGGCGAGAACCTGCCGAGCGGCATGGACACGATCAGCGGCCTCCAGTTCCTCGATCAGAGCGTGGGCTGGGCGGTCGGCTCCCAGGTCGAGCGCGGCGTTGCCTGGCTGCTGCGCACGACCGACGGCGGCGCCACGTGGACCCGCCTCGGCCGGTTGCCCTGCTTCGGGGTGCCGACGCCCATACGGTTCCTCGACGACCAGCATGGCTGGATCGGCGGCCAGGGTGTCTGGTCGACGAGCGATGGGGGCGCCACCTGGAGCGAGGTCAGCGGCATGGCCGGCGTAAATGGCCTGGCGGCGACCGACCCGACGCACGTGTGGGCTTTCGGCGTCGGCATCGTCTCGACGGTCGACGGCGGCAGCGGCGACGTGGCTCCCCCGCAGACGCTCGACGACGCCGATTGGCGCTGGCATCGTAAGCCGGTGACGATCACGCTGAAGGCACATGACACCGGCGGCTCAGGCGTGGCGCAGACGCAGTACAGCGCGGATGGCGACACGAGCTGGCGCAGCGGCGCGAGCATCGTCGTGCCGGCCCGACCCGATCACTCCTACGACGGCCGGCATACCTTCCTCTACCGCTCGTCCGACAACGCCGGCAACGTCGAGGCGACCGAGATCTGCGGGGTGGGTATCGATACGCTCGGACCGGCGTGTTCGGCTCCGAAGCAGCCCATCGCCGGCGTCGGGCAGCCGGCCATCGTGCGGTTCATGGCCCGCGACGAGACGAGCGGCGTCGCCGTCGCCGTGGTCCGCATCATGACGCGTGGCGGCCACGTCATGAAGACACTCGTGAGCCGCGCTGCCACGAGCTGGGGTGGCTCGCTGCCCTATTACTGGCTGCGGTTCGACTGCACCTTCAGGCCCGGGACCTATCGTGTCACCGTCAGCGCGCTCGACTTCGCGGGCAACCGCCAGGTGGTCGTCGGTCGCGGCTACCTGCACGTCCACCGGCGTGCGCCGGCGGCCAGGGCACCCGGCTGGCCGGCTGGACTGCCGGCGGTGTCGATGTCGCTCGGCGCGCGCATGCGCCCGGGGTCACTGCCTGGGTCGCTGCCTGGCCTCGTGGTCGCGGCGCTGAAGCGGGACGAACGATACTGACAGGCCGGCGCGCGTGACCTCGACGATGGCCACCGTCGGCCCGTCGTCTTCTTCGTGAGGCGCGCTGGCGCTGCCCGGGTCGAGGTAGAGGGTGCCTTCCACCCAGGCGGCCGCCGGCACGTGGTCATGGCCGTAGATCACGAGGTCGGGCATCTCTCCCGCGCCCAGGCCCGCGATGCTGCCCGCGGCGAGGTCGCGCAAGAGCCGCTTTCGCTTGTGGCCGACGAGGAACCGCACGCCT
>DATIYD010000329.1:0-2068 GCA_035517975.1 Thermoleophilia bacterium
CTGCTGCTGATCGAGGGACCGCGCACCTGGGAGTGGACCCTCGCGCTCATGCCGGCCGACCGCCGGCCGGTCGCCCGCGACCTGGGCTCGCACCTGCTGGCCTCGGTGGGCGGCTACGTGCGCGGCAACCTGCTGATCAGCCTGATCGCCGGCGTCACCGCGTACGTCGCCATGCTGATCGCGGGCGTGCCCTTCGCCCTGCCGCTCGCCGTCGCCGTCGCCGTGCTCGACCTGATCCCCCTGGTCGGCGCCACCCTGGGCGCCATCGTCTGCGTGATCGTGGCCGGCGCCGGAGCGGGCTGGCTCGCGGCGCTGCTGCTCGCCGTCTACTTCATCGTCTACCAACAGGTCGAGAACAACCTGATCCAGACCACGGTCTACTCGCGCACCGTCGCCCTGTCGCCCCTCGCCGTCCTGCTGGCCAGCCTCTGCGGCGCCGCCGTGGCCGGCATCGTCGGCGTGCTGCTCGCCATCCCGGTGGCCGCCACCGTGGCGATCGCCCTGGTCGAGATCCGCGCCCTGCGCACCGGCACCGTGCCCACGGAGGCGCTGGAGATCCTGGACGCGATCGACGAGGACGAGCCGCCGGCCTCGTAGGCCGCTCGCTGTCTTCGACACGGCGCGCCTTGCACGCGCCCCGCTTGACCGGCGCCGCCACCCGGACCCACACGCAGCGCGACCCCTGCTCCCCGCCACCCCGAAGCGTCTCGTACAGCGCCCATGACCCCCGTTGGCCGTTCGGGCGAAGCCAGTCAGTTTGCGGCGCGAACGGTGAGGGTGGAGACTAGTCCAATTGGGGAGTCTTCGGGGTCGAGGTTGATCCCCCGCAGGCTCGCAACATGCTCACGGTTCGAAGGGTCGGGGTCGGCCATAGTGTCCGCCATCCTACGTTGACCCTGCCTTCAGGCCTGAGCGAGCTCCAAGGAGGAGTGATGGTCGGGCACATCAACACAGGGGACACGGCGTTCGTCCTCATTTGCGCGGCGTTGGTCGCGCTCATGACGCCGGCTCTCGCGTTCTTCTACGGCGGCCTGGTACGCCGCAAGAACTTCCTGGCGATCATGATGCAGTCGTTCATCTCGATGGGCATCGTGACTACGATCTGGGTGTTCTTCGGCTACTCGCTCGCCTTCTCGGGCGACGCCGGCGGCCTCATCGGCAACTTCTCCTGGGCGGCGCTCACCCACGTCGGCCACCTGCCCGGCCCCTGGGCGCCCACCATCCCCGCCCAGGCGCACTTCGTCTATCAGGAGATGTTCGCCATCATCACGCCGGCGCTGATCACCGGCGCCTTCGCCGACCGCGTCAAGTTCAAGAGCTATCTCTGGTTCCTCGTGCTGTGGAGCATCGTCGTCTACATCCCCTTCGTGCACTGGATCTGGGGCGGCGGCTGGCTCGCGCAGCACGGTGTGCGCGACTGGGCCGGCGGCGCCGTGGTCCACATGAGCGCCGGTTACGCGGCCCTCGCCTCGGTGTTCGCCGTCGGCAAGCGCCGCTTTGCGCCGGGTGAGCGCAGCCTGCCTCACAACGTCGCCTTCGTCGCCCTGGGCACCGGCCTGCTGTGGTTCGGCTGGTTCGGCTTCAACGGCGGCGACGGATCGGCCGCCAACGGCTTCGCGGCCCAGGCCTGGGTCAACACCGACATCGCCGGATCGATCGCGATGTGCACGTGGCTGGCGATCGGCTGGTGGCACGACGGCAAGCCCAGCCTCGTCGGCGCCCTCACCGGCGCCGTCGCCGGTCTCGCCACGATCACGCCCTGCGCCGGCTTCGTGCCGACCTGGGCGTCGTTCATCATCGGCGTGGGCGCCGGCTCGGTGGCCTTCTTCGCGGTGATCTTCAAGCAGAAGATGCAGTGGGACGACGCCCTCGACGTGTGGGCCGCCCACGGCGTCGGCGGCACGCTGGGGATCATCCTGCTCGGCGTCTTCGCCGGCACGGCGACCAACCCGAACGGCGCGCAGGGGCTGATTCACGGCACCGGCGTCTTCTTCGGCAAAGAGCTCGCGGCCGGCTTCGGCGCGTCCGCCTACGCCTTCGCGTTCACGTACGTGATGCTGCGCGTGAT
>DATIYD010000330.1:0-2864 GCA_035517975.1 Thermoleophilia bacterium
ATCGAGGACGATGCGCCCGGCGTGCATCATGATCAGGCGGTCGCCGTGCCGCAGCGCGATCTCCATGTTGTGGGTCACCATGAGCGTGGTCAGGGCCCGCTCGGTCACGATCGCCTCGGTGAGCTCCATGATGGTGCCCGCTACCTTGGGGTCGAGCGCCGCCGTGTGCTCGTCCAGGAGCAGCAGGCCCGGCTCGGCGATCGTCGCCATGAGCAAGGACATCGCCTGGCGCTGCCCGCCTGAGAGCTTGAGCACCTGCGCGCGCAGCCGGTCCTCGAGGCCCATGCCCAGGCGCGAGAGCTGGGCGCGCATGAGGTCGCGGCGGCGGTTGGTGACGCCGCGCCGCAGGCCGCTGCGCGCGGAGCGCATGAGGGCGAGAGCCAGGTTCTCCTCGATCGTCATCGACGGCGCCGTGCCGGCCCGTGGATCCTGGAACACGCGACCGATCAGGCGGCTGCGCACGTGCTCCGGCTGCTTGGAGATGTCGCGATCGTCGAGCAGCACGCGACCGGCGCTCAGCCGGAACGTGCCGGCGACGGCGTTGAGCATGGTCGACTTGCCGGAGCCGTTCGAGCCGATCATGGTGACGAACTGGCCGGCCGGCACCACCAGGTCGATCTCGCGCAGGGCGACGACCTCGTTGACCGTGCCCGGAAAGAACACCTTGCGGGCACTGCGCAGCTCGAGCGTCGCGGGGGCGCTCATACGCGCACCACCTTGCGACGTACCGTGGGCACCGAAAGGGCGACCACGACGAGAGCGGCCGTGAGCAGCTTGAGGTCGGTCGGATTGACGCCGACCCGCAGGCTCACGGCGATCAGCAGGCGGTAGATGATGGAGCCGCCGATCACGCTGAACAGCAGCCAGGTGATGCTCTTCGCGCCGAACACGACCTCGCCGATGATGACCCCGGCCAGGCCGGCCACGATGGTGCCGATGCCCATCCCCACGTCGGCGAAGCCCTGCTGCTGCGCCACGAGCGAGCCGCTGAGCGCCACCAGCCCGTTGGCCACGCCGAGACCGATCACACGGGTGAGGTCGGTGTTGGTGCCGAGGGCGCGGATCATCTGCTCGTTGTCGCCGGTGGCCTGCATGCACAGACCGAACTCGGTGTGCAGGAACCAGTCGAGCAGGTACTTGACGGCGATGGCCAGGACGGCCAGCACCGCGACCAGGGTCCAGGGCGTGATGAGGATGCTCAGCGCGTGGCCGATCTTGTCGAAGACGACCGGGACGCCGAGCAGCGGGATGTTGCTGCGTCCCATGACGCGCAGGTTGACCGTGTACAGGCCGGTCATGGTGAGGATGCCGGCCAGCAGCTTGGGACCGTAATTGTTGGTCTCGGCCTGACCGGTCTTGAGCAGGATGTGCAGCACGCCCGTGACCATGCCGGCGCCGATGCCGGCCGCCACGCCGACCAGGGTCGCAAGCCAGGGCGATTGTCCGTGGACGATGAGCGTGGCGGTGACGGCCGCGCCCAACGGCAGGCTGCCGTCGACCGTGAGGTCGGGAAAGTCGAGCACCCGGAACGTGATGAAGACGCCGAGCACCATGAAGGCGTACAGCAGGCCCTGACCGAGCGCGCTGGTGATGACCGTCTCCATCCGGTGAAGCTCCCGTGACGCGAGGAGCCGGGGTCGGCCGACCCCGGCTCCTCGGATGTTACCGGTTCACGGCGTCCGTGTCGTGCGGCGGACACGCCGCTTCGTTCTTCTCGCTTCTAGTACTTGAAGTTCGCCTTGCCGACGAGGGCGGCGGGCAGCGTGATGCCCTGAGCCGTGGCGGCCTTCTGGTTGACCGCGAGCTGCAGCTTCTGGGCGTACTCGACGGGGATGTCCTTGATCGGCGTGCCGGTCAGGACGCGAGCGGCCATGACGCCGGTCTGGTAACCCAGGTCGTAGTAGTTGAAGCCGTAGGCCGCGGCGGCGCCGGACTTGACGCTGTCGGTGTCGCCGGCGATGAGCGGGATGTGGTTCTGCTCGGCGACCTTGACGACGCTGGCGAGCGCCGAGACGACGGTGTTGTCGGTGAGCACGGAGAAGGCGTCGACGCGGCCGACCAGCGACTGCGCCGCCTGCTGGACCTCGGCCGACGTGCTGGCCGTGCCCGGGATGACCTTGATGCCCATCTTGGCGGCGGCCGCCGTCTCGGCCTTGACGAGGAAGACCGAGTTCGACTCGCCGGCGTTGTAGAGCGCGCCGACCGTCTTGACGTTCGGCACGACCTGCTTGATCAGGTCGAGATGGGACTGCACCGGCAGCATGTCGCTGACGCCGGTCACGTTGCCGGCGGGCGCCTTGGGATCGGGCACGATACCGGCTCCGGCGGGATCGGTCACCGCGGTGAAGATGATCGGCGTCGAGGTGTCGGCCTTGGCCACGGCCTGCGTCGTGGGGGTCGCCACGCCGAGGACCAGGTCGAGGTTCTCACCGGCGAACTTCTGGGCGATCTGCGCGGCCGTCGACATGTCGCCCTCGGCGTTCTGCATGTCGTAGGTCGCCTTGATGCCCTTGTCGGCGAGGGCCTGCTTGAAGCCCTTGACGGCGGCGTCGAGAGCAGGGTGCGTGACGATCTGGGTCACGCCGATGTGGTAGACCTTCGCGCTCGTGCTGGCGCTGGCGCTGCCCGAGGGCGAGCCACCGCCGGAGCTGCTCCCGCAGCCGGCTACCAGAAGGAGGGCGACCACCGCGAGCGCGGTCACCCCGAGAAGCTTGGTCGCGAGACGCATACTTGCTCCTTTCGAGTTCACGATCGAGCTCCGAACGCCAGATCGAGCTCCGAATGGTATTCGCCGCGAGCGTCGCTTACAACCCCGGAGCGCATGTTTATACACGTAGGAGCGGGGCGGGGGCGCGGCCAGGATG
>DATIYD010000331.1:0-6236 GCA_035517975.1 Thermoleophilia bacterium
CGCAAGCGCGAGGGTGCTGCCGCGCGAGCCGATGACGAGGCGGGCCGCGCTCACCGTCCGGGCGACAGCGCGGTCCGAGCCGGCCGCTCGGGCGCCGCAGCCTCGCCCGCGTCGGCGCGCGCTTCGGCGACCAGCGGCACGACCGCGCCGTCGCGCCGGTCATCGACCGGCGGAGCGACGTCGAGGTCGAACAGGCGCCACACCGCGTCGACGTAGGCCGCCGCACCGGGAGCGGCCGCCAGCTCCTTGAGGCGGACGGTCGGCAGGTGCAGGATCTTGCGGACGATCGCCACGGTGAGCTGATCGACGTCGTCGCGCTGCTCCGGGGACAGCGACGCCAGCCGGCCGCTCTGCCTGGCGACCTCGGCTGCCCGGATACTCTCGACCGAGTCGCGCAGCCGCGAGATCGTAGGTACGACGTGCCGCTCGGCGATCCAGGCGTTCAGCCGCTCGACCTCTTCGCCGACGATGAGCTGGGCCTGCGCGATCTCGCGTTCGCGCTCACTCCGTTCGGCGGCGACCACGGCCTGCAGGTCGTCGATGTCGCACAGGTGGCACCCGGCAAGGCCGCCAATGGCGGGGTCGAGGTCGCGCGGCACGGCCAGGTCGACCAGCAGCAGGGGGCGCCGCGGACGCCGGCGCATGACTCGCTCGAGGCGGGACCGGTCGACGACGAGGCCCGGAGCGGCCGTCGAAGAGATCACGATGTCGGCGGCGGCGAGGTGCTCGTCGAGCTCGTCGAGGCAGACGGCGCGGCCGCGGCAGCGCGCCGCCAGCTCCTCGGCGCTCGCCAGGCTCCGATTGACGACGATCACGGCGCACGCGCCCTGCGCCTGCAGGCTCGCGACGGTGAGCTCGCTCGTCTCGCCGGCGCCCAGCACCACCACGACGCGGTCGTCGAGCGTGCCGAGGACCTGTCGAGCGAGGTCGACGGCAGCCGAGCTCACCGAGACAAGCCGATCGCCGATCGCCGTCTCGGTGCGCACCCGCTTGCCCACCTCGATGGCCTGCCGGAAGAGGCGGTTGAACACGGCGCCCGTGGTGCCCGCCCGGTGGGCCGCCTCGAACGCGTCCC
The DNA here is from genome assembly GCA_035517975.1 of Thermoleophilia bacterium. Classification (GTDB taxonomy): domain Bacteria; phylum Actinomycetota; class Thermoleophilia; order UBA2241; family UBA2241; genus Bog-752. The sequence continues at coordinate 1,076 of DATIYD010000331.1, forward strand.
TGACCTGAGCGAGGACCTGCGCCTCGCCGACGACCATCGAGTCGAGGCTGGTCGCGACACGGAACAGGTGGGTCACCGCCGCGTCGCCGGTCGCGCAGTAGGCGACGCCGGACAGCTCGCCTGCTTCGAGCCCCCCATGCTCGCAGAGAAGCCGCAGCACGCACGGTTCGGCCACGCGCGCGTCGGCGCCGGCCAGATACACCTCAGTGCGGTTGCAGGTCGAAAGTACGACGGCTTCGGCACCGATGCCGTCGTCCAGCAACCGGCCGGCAAGGGACACGCAGTCGTCGCGCGTGAGCGCGAGCCGCTCACGCAGCCCGAGCGGCGCCGTCTTGTGAGAGATGCCGAGCACGACCGGATGCATCGAAGTCCCTTCCTACCCGACTGCCGCCGCGCTCAAGCGTCGCGCTCGCGGCGCGAGACCTCTTCGTCCAACGCGTGGAGGTCGCGCCGCAGGCGTCCGATGCGCCGGCCGGTCACGGCCAGGTAGGCGACGAACACGAGCAGCACCGCGCCGTAGGCGGCAGCGACGTACTTGGCGGCTTCGGCGAGCGGCATCGGTCATCTCCCCAGACGGTACTTGAGCTCGCGCAACTCCTCACGCAGGGCCTCGATGCCCAGCTCGAGACGCAGCAGCCCGACGAACAGGAGGGTCATGCCGGCCATGCCGGCGAGAAAGGCGAGCAGGTCGCGCGCGTCCATGCCGGAGCCGGCCGGACCGAGCACGACCGGGTGCAGGCCCTCGGGCAGGAAGCGCGTCGCGAAGAAGGTGATGGGGACGTCGACGAAGGCGATGACGGCGAACAGGGCGGCGTAGGTGGCCCGCCGCGACTCGTCCTCGACGGCGCCGCGCAGCACGAAGTAACCGCTGTAGAGCAGGCAGGCGATGAGGAACGTCGTCAGGCGCGGCTCCCAGGCCCACCAGACGCCCCAGGCCGCCCGCCCCCATATCACTCCCGTGATCATGACGAGCAGGCTGAAGAGCAGGCCGAGTCGCACCGACGCGACGCCCAGGCGGTCGTAGCGGGCGTCGCCGCGGCGCAGGTAGAGGAGGGCGGCCACGAAGGCCACGCCGAAGGCCAGCAGGGCGGTCTCGGCGATGGGCGCGTGGAAGTAGAAGATCTTCTGGCTGAAGCCGAGGGTCGAGGCGTCGGTCGGCGCCACCCAGAAGCCCACGACCAGCGCGGCCGCGAGCAGGACGCCCGCGAGCGCCAGGATGGCCGTGGTCGTGGCCGGCGCGGGAGCCGTGTCGTCAGAGACCCGGCCGGCGGCGACGGTCGCAGCGCTCTGCACCACCCTACTCTCCGATCGCCACGTCGTAGGTGCCGTAGGCCAGCACCAGGAAGACCCCATCGTATACCAGCAAAAACACGAGACGGCCGAGCACCCCGGAGGCGCCGGTGCCACCCGACAGCAGGGTGCTCGTGCCCGAGGCCGCGGCGATCACGAGGGGGATGACGAGCGGCAGGAAGACGATCGGCAGGAGCAGGTCGCGGGCACGCGTCTGCATGGCGATCGTGGCCAGCAGCGTGCCCAGCGCCGCGATGCCGAGGTCGGCCAGCACGATCAGGACGAGCAGCTCAGCCAGATGGCCGGCCATCCCCCGCGGCGCGAAGAACAGGACGAACACCGGCACGGCGACGATCTGGATGAGCCCCAGGAAGACGAGGTTGCCGGTCATCTTCGCGAGGAAGATCGTCACGCGGTCGACCGGGCACAGCAGCAGGCCGTCGAGCACGCGTTCGTCTTTCTCGTGGGCGAACGAGCGGTTGAGGCCGAGCAGGGCGCCGAAGACGAAGACCACCCAGAGCATGCCGCCGGTGTAGAACGACAGGGCGCCGCCGCCAGTCACCGTGAAGGCGTAGTGGAACACCACCATGGCCAGCACGACGAAGAGGAACATGGCGACCACCGTCTCACGCGTGCGCAGCTCCGAGAGCAGATCCTTGCGCACCATCGCCCTGTACTGGCGAAAGCCCATGTCTCAGGCCCTCCCCAGGCGCGCCGGCTCGCGGTAGACGCCGGCGAGGTCGTCGGGTCCGAGGCGGCCGCTGCGCTGCAGGGCGACCCGGCCGCCGTCGAGGACGAGCACCTGGTCGGCGAGCTCGAGGCCGCGGCCCACGTCGTGGGTGGCCATGACGAACGTGTGCTCGGCGCGGATCTCGGCGAGCAGGGCGTCGAGCAGGCCGACGGCGTGGGCGTCGAGGCCGGCGTGGGGCTCGTCGAGCAGGAGCACCGCCGGACGGTGCAGCAGCGCCCGGGCGATGGCCAGGCGCTGGACCATGCCCTTCGAGAGCGTTGCCACGACGTCGTGGCGGCGATGCCCGAGCTCGACCCGGGCGAGCAGCTCGTCGACGCGGCGCGCCGGCTCGGCGACGCCGTACATATCGGCGTAGAAGCGCAGGTTCTCCTGGGCTGTGAGGTCGCGGTAGAGCAGCGCGTCGTGGGACAGGAAGCCGATCGCGCGGCGCACCGCGGCGGGGTCGTCGCGCGGATCGTGGCCGGCGACCGTGACGTTGCCCGAGGACGGTCGCAGCAGCGTCGCCACCAGGCGCAACAGGGTGGTCTTGCCGGCGCCGTTGGGGCCGAACAGGGCGAGAAAGCCGCCGGGCGGCACCGCGAACGACACGTCGTGGAGCACCTCACGCCGCCCGAAGGCCTTGCCGAGCCCGTGAGCGCTGATCGCGGCGACCGCCGTGGCGTCCGTCGCGGCGGCGCCGGCCACCGCATCCGTCCGGCCGGTGTCCATCCCGGCGGCGGTCACCGGACGGCCTCCTTCACGGCGTCCGCGCCGGGCTCGGACAGCGCATCGGAGCCGTGTTCGAGCCCGGGCTCGCGTGCGGCCACCGCCACCCGCTTGCGCCGCGGCCAGAGCGCCACGCCGCCGGCGGCCACGAGCAGCACGACGCCTCCCCAGACGAGGCGCACGAGCGGGAAGACGTCGAGCTGCAGGCGCAGATGCGTGCTCGTCGCGTCAAACGGATCCTGGACGACCACGAAGAGGTCGCGCGGCAGGCTCCCCAGGATGACGGCGCGCAGGGCGGCGCCGTCGACCGCGTAGACATCGGTGTGCGGCGCGATCTCGCCGACCACGTGGCCGCCGCGGGCCACCGCGAAGTGGGCGAAGGTCCGCTGCGAGTCCTGGGGCCCGGTGTCCTGCGAGAACCCCGTGAAGCGCAGCGTGTAGCCGGCTACCCGGGCGCTGGCCCCGACCCTGGCCGGCAGGTAAGCGCTGCGCTGGATCTTGTAGACGTTCGAGCCGATCAGGCCGGCCATCAGGATGACGACGCCGAGGTGGGCTACCCAGGCGGCGCTGCGCGTGCGGTCCGCGGCAAGCGCGCGGCGCAGGCCGGTGAGCAGTCCCTGATCACCGGCGGCCCGCCGCGCGCTTGCCGCGACGAACACGACGACGGCCGCGGCGGCGAAGCAGCAGACCTCGAGACCGAAAAGCCCGAACAGGCTCGCGCGCCAGTCGCCGGTCAGGAGCAGCACGGGCAGCGCGACGGCGGCGACCAGCAGCGGCCAGCGCAGCCCGCGCCACCAGCCGGCCCCGCCACGGCGGGCCAGGAAGAGCAGCGGGCAGAGCGCGAGCGCCAGCACGACGGCGACGCCGACCGGCTGGGCGACCAGGCGGTAGGTCTCGGGACCTATCGTCCTCTGGGCGGCGAGCGGAGCGACGATCGTGGCCGCCAGCAGGGCCGCGGCCAGCACGCTGAGAGCAGCGTTCAGGGCGTTGTGGGCAAGGTCACCCGCTCCGACCGACGGCGTAGCCGGGGCAGCGCCGAACCGCCGCCAGCGCGCCGCAAGCAGGACGACCGAGACGACGGCCACGACGACGACCAGGCCCGAGAGGATCACGACCAGCGTCTCGTTACGCTGGAAGGCGTGCACCGAGCTGACCAGGCCGGTGCGCGTCGTCCAGGTGGCGACGACCGTGCACCAGAAGGTGGCGCACGCCAGGGCGAGCGTCCAGCGCGGCAGCAGGCCGCGACGCCGATAGACGACCAGCGAGTGCAGCAGGGCGGTGGTGGTGAGCCAGGGCACGAGCGAGGTGTTCTCGACCGGGTCCCAGCCCCAGTACCCGCCCCACGAGAGCACGACGTAGGCCCACCAGGCGCCCAGGCCGATACCGAGCGACAGGAACAGCCAGCCGGCCACCGCCCAGCGCTGGACGCTGGGCACCCAGGCACGGCCGGTATCGCCGAGGAGCAGCACGCCGGTGGCGTAGGCGAAGGGCACGGTCAGAGCCGCGTAGGCGGCAAAGAGAGCCGGCGGATGGAGCACCATGGCGGGGTGCAGCAGGAGCGGGTTCAGGCCCTGGCCGGCCGTGGCCGGGGCGGAGGCGACGAAGGGGTTCGAGGCCTGATCGGCGACCATCAGCAGCGAGAAGACCGCGGCGACGGCGGCGAGCACGCCGACGGCGGCGGCCGTCAACCGGTCGATGTGCTCGACGTTGCGCAGCGCGATGGTCACGGCGACGATCGCAAGCAGCGCGGTCCAGAGCAGGAACGACCCCTGTTCGCCGGCCCAGAAGCCGGCGATGCGGTAGAAGAGCGACAGGCTCGCGTCGGAGTTCTGGGCGACGTAGGCGAACGAGAAGTCGCGCGAGAGGAAGGCTTCGAACAGCACGGCAGCGGCCACCACGGCCGAGAAGAAGAGACCGTAGACGGCGAGATAGCCCCAGCGCATGAGCTCGTCACGCCGGCGCCGCACACCGAGCGTGAGCAGCAGCACCGCGCCGAGCGAGAAGACGAGGCAGCAGAACAGGGCGAAGCGGCCGACGACGATCACGAGCCGCCCCTACTGACCCAGGCTGGCTTGCGGCAGGGGACTGGCCTTGCCGGCGTACTTCGAGGGGCACTTCGTCTCGAGCTGGGCGGCCGTGATCAGGTCGCTCCCCGCGGCGAAGCGGCCGGTGACGACGACCTGCACGCCGGCGGCGAAGGTGGCCGGCATCTGGCCGCCGTAGGAGACCCTGACGGTGGTGGGCCGGCCGGTCAGGTCCTCCATCATGAAGCGCACGCCGCCGGCGCCGCGCACGATCGTACCGCGCACCACGGCGCCGCCGACCGTCACGTCGTGGCCGTCATCGGCCGCGGACAGCGCGGAGACCTGGCGGTAGTACGCCCCCTTGGCCGCGACCACGTAGACCATGGCCACG
>DATIYD010000332.1:0-3548 GCA_035517975.1 Thermoleophilia bacterium
CCGAGACGTTCGCCCGCCTCGACCAGGCGCTCGCCGAGATCACGTCCGCCACGACCGAAGGAGACCGCCGGTGATCAGGCTCTTCAACTCACTGACGCAACGCAAAGAGGAGCTCGTGCCGCGCGACCAGGGCAAGGTCGGCATCTACGCCTGCGGGCCGACCGTCTACAACCTCGTGCATGTCGGCAACGCGCGGCCCTACGTCGTCTTCGCGGTGCTGCGCTCCTGGCTCACCTCGCGCGGCTTCGCCGTCACGCTGGTCGAGAACATCACCGACGTGAACGACAAGATCAACGCCAAAGCCGACGCCGAGGGCCGGTCGCCGCTGTCGGTCGCGGCCGAGTACACCCAGGCCTACCTCGACGACACCGACCGGCTCGGCGTGCCGCGGCCCGACATCGAGCCGCTGGCCAGCGAGACCGTGCCCGAGATCATCGACCTGGTCTGCCAGCTCGTCGCCACCGGCCACGCCTACGAGGCCGAGGGCAGCGTCTACTTTCGCGTGCGCAGCTTCCCCGAGTACGGCAAGCTCTCCAACCAGCGCATCGACGAGCTCGGCGACGAGGCCCGCATCGAGGCCGAGCCGGGCAAGGAGGACCCGCTCGACTTCGCCGTCTGGAAGGCGGCCAAGCCGGGCGAGCGCGAGCACCTGTGGGAGAGCCCCTGGGGCCGCGGCCGGCCCGGCTGGCACATCGAGTGCTCGGCCATGGGGCTGCGCTACCTGGGAGCCGGCTTCGACATCCACGGCGGCGGGCGCGACCTGATCTTCCCGCATCACGAGAACGAGATCGCCCAGGCCGAGGCGGCGGGCATGCCGTTCGCCCGCGTCTGGATGCACAACGGCATGATCCGCGCCGCCGGCGAGAAGATGGCCAAGTCGGTCGGCAACATCTTCCTGCTACGCGAGGTCCTCGACCGCTATCCGGCGCCGGTCGTGCTCACCTACTTCCTCACCACCCACTACCGCAGCCCCCTCGAGTTCTCGCTCGAGAAGCTCGACGAGGCCGCGGCCGCCTACGGCCGCCTGGTCGAGGCGGTGCGCACGGCCAGCTTCCGGGCCGACAACCCGGGCCGGGGCGAGACCCACGACCCCTCCGAGCTGCGCGATGCCGTCGAGCGGACGCGCGCCGCGTTTGCCGAGCACATGGACGACGACCTGAACACCGCGGCCGCGATCGGCGAGCTGTTCGGCCTGGGCCGCGAGCTCTTCCGCTACGTGGCGGCCGCCGACGCGGCGCATCACTCAGCCGACGCCCCGACCCTCGAGGATGTCGAGGATCTGCTCGTCGAGTGCCTCGACGACCTCTGCATCGCGCTGCCCGAGAACGGGGTGGGCGCGGCTCTCGGCTCCGCCGCGCTCGCGGAACACCGTACCCGTGACGCGATCGGGTCTGCCTACCTCGTCGATGATCGCCAACCGGACGGCGAGGTCTGCGCCACCGACGAGGTGCCGCTGCCGCCGGCGACCCGCCTGGCCGCCGAGGAACGCTGGGACGACCTGGCCGAACTCGTCGACGAACGGCTCTCGTGCGGCGACGCGAGCTACGCGTGCCTGCTGCGCGACCACTTCCGCGCCGGCAAGGACTGGGCGGCCGCCGACGCCCTGCGGGCCCGCCTCGAGGACTCCGGCTTCGAGGTGCGCGACACGCCGGCGGGCACGCAGGTCGTGCACAAGACCTGATGGCGACCCAGCCGCAGCCCGCCACCGCCTGACCGTGGACTGGCTCTACGGCCGCCAGGTGGTGCGACTGGCCTGCGCGGACGGCGCAAAGCGCCGTCCGCGCAGGCTCCTCGCGACCCCGAGGGCCACACCTGGCTCGCCGCTCACGGCGTCGAGGCGGCCGCTGCCGCGGCCGGCCTCGCGCTCGAGCGCGCCGCCGCGCGCGACCTCGACGGGCTCACCGGCTCGCGAGAGCACCAGGGCGTGGCCTGCCTGGTGGCCGATTACCCGTACGCCCCGGCCGACGAGCTGCTCGCCCGCGACCTGCTGGTCGTGCTCGACGAGGTCACCGACCCGCGCAACCTGGGAGCGATCGTGCGCAGCGCCCTGGCGGCCGGCGCCGGCGGCGTCGTGGTGCCGCGTCATCGCTCGGCGATGGTCACCCCCGCGGCCGTCAAAGCGGCGGCCGGCGCGAGCGAGCACCTCGACGTCGCCCGCGTGACCAACACGGTGAGCTTCCTGACGCAGTTCAAGGCGGCCGGCGGCTGGGCCTACGGCGCGGCCGGCGACGAGGGCGGCCCCTATGGCGCCCTCGATCTGACCGGCAAGACGGCCCTGGTGTTCGGCGCCGAGGGGCGCGGCCTGCGGCCGCTCGTGCGCCGCACCTGCGACGAGCTCGGCGCCATTCCCATGCAGGGACCGCTCGACAGCTTGAACGTGAGCGTGGCGGCGGCGCTGTTCCTCTACGAGGCGCGCCGCCAACGCGACATCGCGGCCACGGGCGGCGGCGGGCCGGCCGCCGCTTCGCCGGCCGCCCGCCCGCCGGCGACCGCTCCGCCGGCCGCCGCTCCGCCCGGCGGGCGTGGCTCGCCGCCGCGCGGGGCACGGTAGCTGTCATGACGGCACACGACTCGTACATCGTCGACGGCTACAACGTCCTGCACGCGCTGTTTCCCGGCATGGCCGCCGGCGAGCTCGAAGACAGACGCCGCTGGCTGGCCGATCAGCTCGCCGGCTTCGCGGCCCTGCGCGGCGCCCAGGTGACGCTCGTCTTCGACGCCCATGCCCAGCCGCGCTCGACCTGCGAGCCGCTCAGCGGCACCAGCGTCGAGGTGTGCTTCGCCGGCGGCTCGCAGTCGGCCGACGAGATGATCGCGCGGCGCATCGCCGGCGAGCCGGCCGACGCCGCTATCGTCGTCGTGTCGGCCGACTACGAGGTGCAGCGTACGGCGACTCGGGCCGGGGTGCGCCGCATGACGCCGCGGGAGCTCGGCGCCGAGCTCGGCGTCGGCCACGAAAAGCTTGCAAACAACGAAAAGCCCAGTACAATACCGACAACGGTTGAGGATAAACTTGACCTTGAGACTTGGCGCAAGCTGGAGCGCCTGAGACGTAGGGGCGGCTAGCCGCACGACTCAGGCTCCGGCTCGGGGGGTCAGACCGCATGACGCAGCGGCGACAGGCCGACAGCAGCCGAACGGCTGGTCGCCTTTCTAACCCTCAAGCCCACTTAGAGAGTTCCGACTTCGGCCTCGTCACCGCCTACCGTCGCGGCAACCAGGCGGCCCTCAACGCCCTCATCCTGCGCTACCACCAGTTCGTGCGCCTGAAGGCGAGCTCGTACTTCCTGGCCGGCGGCGATTCCGAAGACCTGATCCAGGAGGGCATGGTCGGTCTCTACAAGGCGGTGCGCGACTACCGCGACGATCGCCAGGCCTCGTTTCGCAGTTTCGCCGAGCTGTGCATCACCCGCCAGATCATCACCGCCATCAAGACGGCCACCCGCCAGAAGCACGTGCCGCTCAACGGCTACCTGTCGTTCAGCCACACGCCGGGAGACGGCAGCGACGACGGCGAGTGCAGCCTGGCCGACGTGCTGCCCGGCTCG
>DATIYD010000333.1:0-15180 GCA_035517975.1 Thermoleophilia bacterium
TTACGACGAGCAAGACCCCTTCTACATGCCCGACGCCATGGCCGACAAGACGATCGAGTGGCTCCACGGCGTGCGTGCCCAGGACGCGAAGAAGCCGTTCTTCGTCTACTTCTCGACGGGCTGCAGCCACGCGCCGCACCATGTCGCCCAGGCGTGGGCCGACAAGTACAAGGGCAAGTTCGACCAGGGCTGGGACAGGCTCCGCGAGGAGACCTTCGCTCGCCAGAAGGCCCTCGGCGTCATTCCGGCCAATGCCGAGCTCACGAAGCGCGACGCGGCGTTTCCGGCCTGGGACGACGTGCCCGAGCACCAGAAGCCCTTCTACGCCCGCCAGATGGAAGTCTACGCCGGCTTTTCGGAGAACGCCGATTACAACGTGGGCCGTGTGATCGACGCCGTCGAGGAGCTCGGCGAGCTCGACAACACGCTGATCCTCTGGATCTGGGGCGACAACGGCGCCAGCATGGAGGGCACGATCACCGGCTCGTTCAACGAGATGACCATGCAGAACGGCATCCCGCTCTCCGACGAGATGCAGTTGCAGCTCACTGAGCGTTACGGTGGTGTGGATGCCTGGGGCGGCCCGCTCATGGATCCGCACTACGGCGCCGCCTGGGCCTGGGCCGGCAACACGCCGTTTCAGTGGGGCAAGCAGGTCGGTTCGCACCTCGGCGGCACCCGCAACCCGCTTATCGTGCGCTGGCCGGGGCACATCCGCGACGCGGGCGGGCTGCGCTCACAGTTCACCCACGTGATCGATGTCGCGCCGACCATCCTCGATATCGCGGGCATCCCGCAACCGAGCCACGTCGACGGCATCGAGCAGGAGTCGATGCATGGCACACCCTTCACCGCGAGCCTCGCCGACGCGGCCGCAGCCGAGCATCGCACGCAACAGTATTTCGAGACGATCGGCAACCGGGCGATGTACAAAGACGGCTGGTGGCTGGCGGTCAAGACCGAGCGCATCCCCTGGGTCATCACACCCGACGCTCTGAAGCCCTACGCCCCCGGCGCGTGGAACCCCGACGATGATCCGGTCGAGCTCTACTACCTGCCGGATGACTTCACGCAGGCGAAGGATCTGGCGTCCCAGCATCCCGAGAAGGTCAAGGAGCTCAAGGACCTGTTCTGGCAAGAGGCCGAGCGCTACAAGGTGCTGCCGCTGCTGGCCACGCTGTCTACCTTCTTCGGCATGCTGCCGCCGCTGCCGGCCATCACCAAGCTCGAGTTCCGAGGCGACGTGCAGAACGTGCTCTCGGGCATGATCCCGCGCATCTACAACCACTCCTATGCGATCAGCGCCGACCTGGTGGTGCCCAAGGGCGGCGCCGAGGGCGTCATCGTGGCTGAGGCCGATCACCTCGGCGGGTTCTCGCTCTTCGTGCAGGACGGCAAGCTTACCCACACCTACTCGATGATGGGCGTCTTCGTCTATCGGCAGGTGGCCGACCAGCCGCTGCCCGAGGGAGACGTGACGGTGCGCATGGAGTTCAAAGCCGACGCGCCCAAGCCCGCCACCGGAGGCGAGGTGACGCTGTTCGTCAACGACCAGCCGGTGGGCAAGGGGTACATGGAGCACACGGTCCCCATCCGCTTCTCGGCGTATGCCGGCATGGACATCGGACGGGACAACGGCGGCGTGGTCGACCGCGGCTACGACGCAAAGAAGCCGTTCGCCTTCACCGGAACGATCAAGAAGGTCGTCTTCGACGTCAAGCCGCACCTGTCCGATCAGGACGAGCGGAAGCTGCACGCGGCCACCCAGCACGGACACGTCGCGCACGCGCTGTCGGCGTGACGCCGGTCAGAGGAGGATCACGGCAATGGTATCTGACAAAGCGACGGACGTCCTGATCGGCGGGTATCTGTCGCCGCAGGCCGCCCACGAGGACTATGAGTCGGTGCTGCACTGCGGGGCGCCCCTGGAGGGCGCCGCCGTGGTCAGCAAGGATCTCGAAGGCAACCTGTCGGTCGAACAGACGGACCACATGGTCAAGGAGGGCGCGGAGGGCCTGGGCGCGGTCGGGCTGGCCGTGGGTCTCTTCGCACCGCCGCTGCTGGCTGCGACTGCGGTCGGGGCCTTGATAGGCGCCGGCACGGGAGAGGCGCTCCACAAGAAGACCGAGAGCAAGATCGAGAAGGCCGCCGGCGAGACGATCCCCCTCGGCGGCGGCGGTCTCATCGTCGTCTACAAGCACGGGCATGCTCAGAAGGTCGAGCCAGCCGTGACCCGGGCGATCAAGAAGGCGATCGGTGAGGCCGAGGGAAGGCACGTCCAGGCACTCAAGGCTGCCTTGGCCGACGCCCAGAAGAAGATGGCCGAAAAGGCCGGCTAGAACCGCTGACCGACCGCGCAAGACAAAGGCTGCCACTCACTTTACGCTTGTGTGCAGGGGTTTTGGGCGCTCCAAGCCAGCTTCAGGGGCGGCGCTCTGCAACCCGATCGCAACACGGTAGCCCACCTGGCGCCCCGGCTGCCGCTCACCGGCGGGATCCTGGCGCTCGTCATCTACTGCCGCGTGAAGAGCACTGGGCTCAGCTCCGGCTCGTTGCCCGCGACCGCGCGCGACCGTTTGCAGGTAGGGTGCCGCGCCCACCGCCAAGGACCCGTACTCGACAGCGTTCGCCACGCGTCTGGAACGGTAAGGACCAAGCCCGACGGTCGGTGAACCCTCGAACCACAAAGGCAGGCCGGTGTCGCGGGGGAACACGCCGGTCATCGGCTTGCTGACGAAATCGACCAGCCAGTGGCTGAACACGAGCGAGCCGACGAGCAACCCGGTGCCTCGACGCCGGCTCACGCGCCCCGCGACGGATCCGAAGAGCGACGTCCAGACGAGGGCCATCGCCAGACCGTGCGACCACGGGTTGGTCGACTCTCCGGCGGGCTCGACCGTCGCCTCGTGCCCGGCCCGGGAAGGCACACGCTCCTTCCAGAAACGCCCCGATAGCTTACAGGCGCCCCGCCCGGATCCTACGAACCCACCAGCGGCACTTGCCGGACATGGGTCGCGTCGGCGGCCTGCTTGAGCATGAAGTCGGCGACGTCCGCGCGTGAGATGCGGCCCCCCATGCCACCGCCCAGAGAGCCGACGTGGTAATGGCCGGTGTGCGGGCCGTTGGTGAGCAGCGGCGCCCGCACGATGGTCCAGTCGAGGTCGGCAGCCTGCACCACGGTAGCCTGACCGAGATGGTCGGCATAGACCCCGCCCGCCAGCACATGACCCACGCCCTCCATCAAACGCTCGATCGTCCTGGGCCTGTCATGCGGGTCGCGCACTGCCGTGATGCTCAGCACCACGAGGCGGCGCACCCCCGCCTCGTTCATCGCAGCGACGATCAGTTGCGCTCCAGTCGTAAGGACGTGCCGGCCTGATCCTCTGCGATGCCCCAATGCGCTGAGCACGGCATCTGCTCCGGCGACGGTTTCGCCCACGACCTCGGCGTCGTGGACATCGCCCGTGACGACGTGCAGGCGCGGATCTGACCGGGCGAGCTTGGCGGGATCACGAGCCAACACTGTCAGCTCATCACCTCGCGCCAGAGCCTGGGCCACGAGCTGCCGGCCGGTCCCTCCCGTCGCACCGAAGATGGCCAGCTTCACGGTTCGCCTTGCTGGGATACGAGCAGAGTCCCGTTTACCGCCGTCTAGTATTTGGCCGGCCGCGGAGACGAGAACGCGGCCGTAAGCTTCTGTTCCACCTTGCGGCTGCCACACTTGGGACAGACGGCCTTGGCCTTGCGCTCGTCCATGTGGCAGGTGATCTCGAACTGAGTCCCGCACTTCGTGCACTTGAAGTCGTAGGCAACCATGATGGCCTCCCGATCACGCCTCTCACGACCGCACTGTACCCGTAGGGGGTGGCCCGACGCCGTGGGACGCGTTGGGAACGAGGGTGGGGTTGATCCGCACCGCTGGCACTGCGACGTCAGGTCGCCTCAGTCGAACGCTTCGACGACCTCCTTGAAGGCCTCGAGGTCCTCGTCGACCCTGCGGTCCATCCAGCGGCGCACGGCATCGGCCTTGGCTTCCCAGGCCGACGGATCGTACTCGAGCTGATAGGTCACTTTGGTGCTGTCGGCGGCGAGCTTCTCGAAGCGGACCTCGCCGGTCTCGCGACCGTCGACGGCGCGCCAGGTGACCTTCTCGTCGGGCACGTGCTCGACGACGTCGGCGTCCCACTCGAACGTGTCGTCTTCGACCACGGCGACCCAGTGCAGCCGGTCGTCCTGGACGATCGTCACGGTCTCGACGGTCTCCATGAACTCGGGGAAGTCCTCGAAGGCCGTCCAGGCCTCGTAGACGTCGCGGATGTCGGCCGCTACCTCGATGGTCTTGTCGATGAACGCCATAGGTCTCCCTTCCGTTCTGATGAACCCAGTTCCTGTTGTGCCCCTTTGGAGCATGCTCAGATTGACGCTGCAGCGTTAGACAGGGGCGAGTCCGGTGAGAGCGTTCGATGAGGGGGTTCTGGTCACTACTCCGGCAGCAGCGACCAGCCATCCCTGAGAAGCGTGTCTTCATCTCTCAGACTGGTCCGGCGGATCTGGACAACGTTGGCTCCGCTCGGCGAGGGCAGCGCGACGATCCGCAGAACCCGCCCTTCCACAAAGAGGTAGTCGTCCTTCCAACCGGCTCGGCCAGCCGCCCGAAGGTCGGTGAGTGTGTGTGTCCCGGAGGTCTGCAGAGCGTCCATCGAATCCCTTCCACGTAGCGCCAACCAGAAAAAGAGAGGTCAGACTTGGGCGCGCACATGGCGCGGCGCCCTGATTGTCCTCTTCCGCTGTTAGAAAGCGGTGAGACGCCGGGACACATGCCTGCTTACGGCAATCTCGTCAGAGCCACACTCGATCCTCACGCTTTCCGGCGACGATGTGTAACGAGGCCAGCGGACGGAGGAGGGGTCGTGGAAGCGTCGGTCGCCTACTGGGAAGAGCCCATCGACGAGGACTGCGACAGCTGCCGCTACTGCGACCGCTGCCCCTGCCCGGGCTACTCGGAGATCCCCTCGACCCTTTCCTGCCGCCATCTACGCAAGACTGTCGGCGTGGCTCTCGCAGGAGTGAGACGAGCCTGACTTCCCTCTGTGTCAAAGGGCTCTGGCCGTCTGACCTCGCGGCCAGACCGGGGCGCATCGGTCCGAACCCGAGACGCCCGTCTTTCATCCCGCGTCCGCCGCTGAGACGTCAGGAGTGTTCCTTTCGTGCTGAACCCTTCTCGGGATCCCGATTGGTCAGGGTCTTGGCGGCTTGGGCCACCGCTGCCGGTGTGATCTGCAGGGCAAAATCGGTGACCAAGTAGTACTTCATGGCCTTGCCGTAGGCAGAGACCTCGAGGCTGCCTATGATGAGGCCCACGGCCTCCAGGCGCCGCAGATGGATGTGCACCCGGGGGGTCTACCAAGGCAGAATGCGGAGGGAGACATGATGGCCGAGACGCCGGTGCCACCGGCGACCGATGCCACGGAGCATCACAACCGCTCGACTCACGCCTACGTCCGGGTGCTCGGCACGGTGATCGGACTGGCCGCCGCAGCCCACGGGGCCTTCGAGCTCCGCCAGGGTAACAGGGCGACCGACGGTCACCTCCTGGCGGACATCGGCGCCTTCACTCTGATTCCGAACTACCGTGCAACAGGCATGGCTGCCATCGCCACGGGCTCCACGCTCTCCGCTTGGACGCTGGTGCGAATGCGCTCGCGCAACGGACCGCCCGTGTTCCTGCTGCTGTCCACGTTGTCGTTCTTGCTCGGTGGCGGCATTGCGCAGCTACCGGCGTCTCTTCTGGTCTGGGGTGTGGCGACCAGGACCCGCAGCTCTCTCTCCTGGTGGGAACGGATCTTGCCGGCGAAGTCCCGCAGGGCCATGGCCGGCGCCTGGTTGACGATCCTGGTCGCCGGCTTCGGCCTCGTCATGGTCGGCGTGGCCCTCTGGCTGCTGGTCCTGCCGCCCGGCGAGCGCCGCAGGGTCGGCGGCATGCACTACGCCCTCTGGTCGATCCTGGCCTGCGGCCTTGCCCTGCTCCTGGCCGCGGTACCCTGCGGGTTTGCGAGAGACATCGAGATGAGGACGACCACCTCGGCTTTGGATCTGATCGTGGCGCCGACGGCGTCAGCATGACCTAGGCTTGACTCCCGTTGCGGTCCCTTCATCGTGGCGATCGCGTTTTGAATCGACACGCACGGTGACAGTCCTCTTATCTGCAAGGCTAGGAGAGGACGAGCGGAAGCATGCGGGGCTTCTTCGACCGACCCACGGACCTCGCTGATCTCATACCGCTCGTGCCCCGGCCGGACTGGGAACGCTACCACCTGTTCGAGGCCCACGGCGAGGAGCCGCATGCGCTCAGTGACCGCGATCTCGCCGACCGCTGCGGTGTGGATCACGACGTGCCGCGATACGGCGTCCGCTTCGCTCCCGAGGAGATGTGCGACATCCAGTGGTTCTGCACGGCCACGTACTACGCGTGGCTCGATGAGGAGGTCGCGCAAGGTCTGCGGTGCAATTCGATCGGCTGACGGCGCACCGCCGGCAACCGGGATCCGTCGGGCCAGGCGAGAAACTCGGCCGTCGCGCGGTGGCGTAGTCTCTGCCGCATGAGAGGTTCGCGACATCGGCGGGCGGGGCTCACGGCCATCAAGACCGTGCACACCCTGGCCTGGCTTTCGATCGAGTCGTGTATGGCCTACGTGCTCTACGCGGGAGTCGCGCGGCGCTCGAACCGAAGAGCGGCCGTCGCGGGCGCCGTCGTGGTCGGTGAGAGCCTCATCTTCGTGGGGAACGGTTTGCGGTGCCCGCTGACGCAGCTGGCTGAGCGCATCGGGGCCGAGAAGGGGTCGGTCACCGACACCTATCTGCCCGACTGGTTCGCCCGCAACCTGCCCGCTCTCCACGTGCCGCTCATCGTCCTCGCCGTCCTGCTCCACGCGAGAAATCTTCGGGGCCGCCCCTTGTTCCTTCTTGCGACTCGACATCGTCGTTGTACGCGGCCAGCGTCTCGACGGCCTCCAGCGGGAACGCTCGAGCTATGAGCGATATCCGCAACTGGCTGAAGACTCCCGACGAGGCAGCTGCCGAGATCCGGGATCGGTACGGCATCCCGATCAGCGCGAGCACAGTCGCCCGGTGGTTGCGTGAGGGCCGCATCCCCGGCCACCATCTCTATGGAAGATGGCTTGTGTACTTGCCGGGAGCCTTTGACGTGCTCGACAAACGCACGAACTGGCGCCCCAGCCCGCCGAAGCAAAAGGCAGCCTAGCGCCGACGGGGCGCGAGCGCTGGGATGAACCCGACAGCGGCGAACCCGCTCTTGGAAGCCTAGGCGGCCTCGGCGCGCCGCGAAGCGCCGGGCTTCGCGGGTCTCGCGGCATGCGCCTTGGCCGCCACGTCGAAGCGTAAGCGACCCTCGTGCAGCGTGACGGTCACGGCATCTCCTTCAGCCAGGCTACCGTCGAGCAACATCCGCGACAGCTCGTTCTCCACCATCCGCTGGATCGTACGGCGCAGCGGCCGCGCCCCCAGCGCGGGATCGTAGCCGCGCTCGGCGAGGTGTCCCACCGCCTCTTCGGTGAACCTGACCTCGACGCGCTGTGCCCGCAGCCGCCGCGTGACCCGGTCGAGCAACAGTCCCGTGATGTCGACGACCTGCTCGCGGGTGAGCGCCTGGAAGATGATGATCCCATCGATGCGGTTCAGGAACTCCGGCCGGAACTGGGCCCGCAGGAGCTGCATCAGATCGTCCTTGAGCGTCCCGAACGACTGTTTGCGCCGGGCCGCGGCCTGGATCTGATCGGCACCGAGATTGCTCGTCATGATCATGACCGTGTTCTTGAAGTCGACGGTGCGGCCTTGTGCGTCGGTGAGCCGACCGTCGTCCATGATCTGGAGCAAGGCGTTGAAGACGTCGGGGTGCGCCTTCTCGATCTCGTCGAGCAGGACGACCGAGTAGGGGTGACGACGCACCGCCTCGGTGAGCTGCCCGGCTTCTTCGTAGCCGACGTAACCGGGAGGCGCGCCGACCAGCCGACTGACCGTGTGACGCTCCTGGAACTCGCTCATGTCGAGGCGGACCATCAGATCCTCGTCACCGAAGAGCGCCTCGGCCAGGGTCCGCGCGAGCTCCGTCTTGCCGACGCCGGTGGGTCCCAGGAACAGGAAGCTGCCCACGGGGCGGCTGGGATCGCCCAAACCGGTGCGCGAGCGGCGCACGGCCTCGGCGACGACCCGCACCGCCTCGTCCTGCCCCACGACGCGCTCGTGGAGCTGCTCCTCGAGTCGCAGAAGCCGCTCCTTCTCCTCCTGGGTGAGCTGCGAGACGGGGATGCCGGTGGCCCTGGAGACGACCTCGGCCACCTCTTCAGCCGTCACCTCGGGGGCCCGCGAGTGCCCTTGCCGCTGGCGCACGACCTCGCCCTGCTTTTCTTCTATGCTCGCCTTGAGCTGGCCGGCCCGGTGGTCGCGCTACGCCGCATCTGGTGATCGCCCGACCGCCGCTGTTTGCCAGACTCGATGAAGCGGTCGCCGCGGCGGCTGGTGTGCCGGTGCGCCTGCCGGGTAAGCTCGCGCCAATGATCGCCTACATCACCATCAACATCGACCCGGTGATCGGCCATCTCGGTCCCTTCACCGTGCGCTGGTATTCGCTGATCATGGCCCTCGGGGTCATCGTCGGGAGCTTCATCTTCGCCGGGCAGCTGCGCCGCAAGGGGATCGACACCGGCCATGTCGTGCCGATGCTCGTCGTGGTCATTCCCAGCGCCATCGTCGGGGCTCGGCTGTTCAGCGTGCTCGACAACTGGAGCCGCTACTCCCACGACCTGATCGCCATCGTGAAGCCGCCCTACGTCGGCCTTGCCATCTACGGCGTGCTCACCGGCGGGATCCTGGCGCTCGTCATCTACTGCCGCGTGAAGAGGCTGCCCGTGCTACGCGTCCTGGACTGCCTGGCCCTAGCCATCCCCGTGGGCCAGATCATCGGTCGCTGCGCCAACATCATCAACGGCGACACCTGGGGTTCGCCGACGCATCTGCCCTGGGGATTCATCTACACCAACCCGCGCGCGCTGCTGCCGGCCAACCTGCTCGGCGTGCCGACCCACCCGACGCCGGTCTACGAGCAGCTCTGGCTCGTCGTCATGGTGGCCATCCTCTGGTATGCGGTGCCACGCTTGAAGACCGACGGCATGGCCATCCTGCTGTATCTCGGGCTCTACTCGTTCGGGCGTTTCTTCATCTCGTTCTACCGGGTCAACAACATCCTCTTTCTGGGACTGCGGGAAGCGCAGATCATCGCTCTGGCGGTGCTCGTGGCGGTGGTGCCGGCGGCGTTGCTGTTGCACCGTCGGGCGCTGCGGCTCAACGAGACGGCGGAGGCACGAAGCGGCCGGAGCGTGCCTCGCAAGCCGTAGCCCGCTCAAACCAGCAGGCTCAGGCGGGCGGTCGCCGTCGCGCGCGCGGCGTGCATCTCACTCCTAGACTCCAAGGAACTGGGCCGCCAGCAGGTAGACGTTCAAGGTGATGATGACGCCGGCGATCGTCCAAGCCACGCTGCTCACCAGAGGACTGTTGACGTGCTCGCGCATGATGGTCTTGTTGCTGGTGAGCAGCACCAGCGGCACGAGCGCGAAGGGGATGCCGAAGGAGAGCACGACCTGGCTTAGCACGAGGGCGTAGGTGGGGCTCACGCTCAGGGCCAGCAGGGCCAGGGCCGGCAGCATGGTGATCGCCCGGCGCAGGAGCAGCGGCACTTTCAGGTTCACAAAGCCGGCCATCACGACCTGGCTGGCGGGTCTCTACACGGGAGCGCACCTGCAGCCGCAACCGTGGGCCGGGCGGTGCCTACCCGACCCGCAACGAGAACGTCGCCCGATCGGATCCGCTCGGCGCGCCAAGCGTGACGGTGATCACCCAGCGACCTCCCATGGTGAACTCGACGCCGTGCACGAGATAGCGCCCCTGCCCCTCCGCCGTGACGCTATGGGCCGGCGCCGGCGCCATACTCATCTGCGGCATGGCGATGTTGAACCCCAGCCGCAGGTGATCCACGGGAGCCCCGGAGCGCGTCGTCACCAGGACGGTCCAGGTCTGCGGCTGGTCGAGCGATATCCCGCCGTGTGGCGGCGTACAGGTCACGATGTAGAGCCCGTGACGGGATGTGGCGGTCAGGTCGTGGACCACCGTGCCCGCAGGCGGTTTGGGCCCCTCCGCACAGCCGACGACCGTCAGAGCGGCGACCGCGAGCACGAGCACAAGCAGTCCCGACGCGAGTGCCACACGAGGCCGGCGACGTGCGCCGAGCAACGTCTTCGCAGTCAGACCACCCACCTTCCCCTCCCTGCGGACCGCAGCGTGCCGCCGACCGGGCGCGACCATCATGCTATCCGCGGGCCAGCCCGACGGCCGGTCGCAACCGGCCGTCGGCCATCGCGAGATGACGTGTCCCACGCCTCACGAGGTCGGCGGCGTGCGTCACGAGCACGATGGTGGCACCCGTCTCGTCGTGCACCCGCCCGAGCAGCTCCATGATCTCCGCCTCGGTCTCTTCGTCGAGATTGCTTGTCGGCTCGTCGGCGAGCAGCAGGCGCGGGTGGTTGATGAGTGCCCGCGCGATCACGACGCGCTGTTGCTGGCCGGCCGACAGGCGGCGCGGGTAGCTGCGGGCCGCACTGCCAAGCCCGACCAGCTCGAGCAGCTTCTCCGCTCGGTCGCGCGCCGAAGGTCCGCCGTCGCCGCCGTGGCCCCCCGGCGGCTCCTCGTCCACGCGCTGGCCTTCTGGCCATCCGGCCGGACCGAGCGACAGCGGCAGCAGGACGTTCTGCAGGACCGTGAGGGACGACAGCAGGCTGGGGAACTGGAAGACGAAGCCCATGTCGGCGTTGCGCAGCCGCGACCGGCGCCGGTCCGAGAGGCCCCAGAGATCGGTCCCGTCCACCAGGACGACCCCCGCGCTCGGCCGGCTGAGCCCGGCGATCACGTTCAACAACGTCGTCTTGCCGGCTGCCGACCGCCCCGTGACCACGACGAACTCGCCGGCGGCCACGTCCAGGTCGACATCGCGCAGCGCGACCACGGGCAGGCTGCGCGGCGCCTCGTAGACCTTGCTCACGCCGCGCAGCGACACCATGAGGCGACAGTCGTTCACTTTCGGTGCGCTCATCGCCGTGTCGCTCGATCCCGCGTCGGTGGGTCCCGCGTCGCTCATTCGCGCATCGCCACGGCCGGCTCCTCGCCGCTCGCGCGCAATGCCGGTATCGCCGCCGCGACGCCGACGGCGACGAGCGCGAGCCCGAGGCCGGCTGCGACTTGCGCCGCCAGGGCGCCGCCGCTCGGATACACGAACGGGATCCCGAGATGCGCCGCGATCGGCGTGTGGAGCAGGCTCACCCCGAACCCCGCGACCGCCACGCCGGCAAGACCGCCGGCGCAGGCCACGACCAGCGCCTCGGCGAGCAGGGCGACGACGACCACGCCACGCGAGGCGCCCAGCGCGCGCA
Source organism: Thermoleophilia bacterium (assembly GCA_035517975.1). Classification (GTDB taxonomy): domain Bacteria; phylum Actinomycetota; class Thermoleophilia; order UBA2241; family UBA2241; genus Bog-752. The sequence goes on from DATIYD010000333.1 coordinate 11,496, forward strand.
GCACGCCGAGCTCGCGGCGGCGCTCGTGGGCCGCCATCGACAGAAGCAGCACCAGCGCGACCAGCGCGAGCGCCAGCAACAGCGCGAGCACCACGAGCATGACGTGCAAAAGGCCGGCGATCTGCGTGCGGTAGGCGGCGAACATCTGAGGGCGCATCACGGCATTCACACCAGGCACAGACCGCGTGATCGCAGCAGCCACCGCCGCGGGATCGGACCCCGGCGCCACCTTGACCATCACCGACGACACGCGGTCCTTCGGTATGACGAGCGGCTTGACCGCCGTCGTGCTCGAGGAGCGCGCCATGGCGTAAGCCGTGGGCAGGGTGATGAACAGGCTCTGGTCGAGGTTGGTGCCGGTCGGCTCGAGCTTGCCGCGCAGCCACATGGTGTAGCCGTACAGCATGATGTTGTGGTTCACGGGCACCGTGACCTGGCTGCCGCCGACGGCCTGCTGCAGACCCAGGGTGCCGCCGAGTTGCCGGCGAAGCCAGGGCTCGACCGTGAAGTCGGTGCGCGGGTCGAAGGCGACGATGAACATGTGGCTGACGGCGCAGCACGAAGCGTGCGAGAGCGACTCCAGGTAGATCTGGGGCGAGGCGACCGCGACGCCCTTGGCCGCAGCGATGCGGGCAAGGTCGGAGCGCGGCATCCAGCGACGCGAGACCGTGCCCATGAGCAGGGCGCCGTCGACCTCGGTCGCGGCCCCGCGCGGCACGACGACGACGTCGGCGCCCAGGCGGCTGGCGGCGAGACGAAGGCTGTCCTGCCCGCCGCGCACGACGATGGCGGTCGAGACGGCGAAGCCTGCGATGACAAAGGCACAGATCGCGATCAGCCAGCTGCGCACCGGATCGCCGGCGGCGTTGCGCAGCGCGAGGACGATGACACGGCCGATCTTCACGAGCCCGCTCGCCGCCTTGCGGCGGATGATCTGCGACATGACGGCGATGACCAATGCGGGGACCGCGAGGAGTCCCGCGTCAACTTCATCCCGCCCGCTCCTTTCACGCCTTGCGCATCAGAGGCCAGAGGAATCTCGCATCCTCGACCGGCCCTAGCGCATAGTAAACGCCGGCCAACGGGCATACACGTGCAAAGCCGTCCGCGAGGGAGCCCGCGGCGACTCACACCCGCCGAGGCCAGCGTGCACGCCATGGGGGCACTGACCGGCCCGGCCCGAAGAGGGAGCTATGGTCATGACACGAAGGGTCGTGCTCGGTCTGCTCGTCACGCTCGGTCTTCTCTTGCCGCTCGGTCTGCTGGCGGCGGCGCCCGCCTCGGCCCACGAGGTGCGCAACGTCGGCGCCTACCAGTTCGTCGTCGGTTGGGGCACTGAGCCAGCCTACGTCGGCCAGGAGAACAGCGTGCAGCTGATCCTGAGCAGCCGCGCCACCGGCAAGCCCGTCGTCAACCTGGGGACGAGCCTCAAGGTCATGGTGATGTTCGGCAGCCAGATGCAGGACTTCGCCCTCGAGCCCACCTTCGACCCCGACACCGGCCTGGGCACCCCGGGCGACTACCGCGCCTGGCTCTTTCCGACCGCACCGGGCAACTACACCTTCCACTTCATCGGGACGATCGGCACGCAGCACATCGACCAACGCTTCACGAGCGGTCCCACAACCTTCAATACTGTGCAGGATCCCACGGCCAGCGAGTTCCCTGTGCAGACTCCCACCATGACCGAGCTCTCCCAGCGCGTGAACGTCTCGCTGCCTCGCCTGGCGACCTCGTCGCAGACCTCGCGGGCGCAGATCTTCGGCATCATGGGCCTCGCGGTCGGGGCCGCTGGCTTGGCGGTGGCGCTCGTCGCGCTGCTGCGTAGACGCGCTTGAGAGGTGTTTGAGTGAGCGCCCCGAGAGCGGCCTGTCGGGCCGCCGTCCTGTGCGCGTCGCTCATTGCGGCGCTCCTCGCGCTGTCGCCAGCGCCGGCGAGCGCCCACGCCCTCCTGATCCGCGCGAGCCCGGCAGTGAACGGCACGGTGGCCCAGTCGCCCAAGCAGTTGCTGCTCACCTTCACCGAGCCGGTCGACCCGTCGCTGTCGCACGTCCAGGTGGTCGACACGCGGGGCCGGCCCCAGCCCGGAGTCTTGGCCTCGCAACCGGTTGCGGGGAACGCCCAGGAGCTCGTTGTGCCCTTGAGCCGCCCGCTGCCCCACGGCGTCTACACGGTCGTCTGGCGCACCGTCTCGGCGCTCGACGGGCATCTGGCCGGCGGCGCCTACGCCTTCGGCGTGGGGGTGGCCAACGTCGGCACAGTCGCGCCCTTCGGCAAGTACGTAAGCACTGCTCGCTGGCTGACCGCAACGCAGGCGGCAGGCCGCTGGCTGCTGTGGAGTGGCCTGGTCCTGCTGGTCGGCGCCGCCTCGACCTGCCTGCTGGTCTGGCGCGGGGCGCTGCCGCGCGGTGGGGTAGCGCTGCTTGGCGTGTCCTGGCTGCTCGCCGCGGCCGGAGTATCAGTCGTCATCCTGACCGAACGGGCCATCGTGCGCGCCCCCTCGCTGCTGCCGCTCTTCGAGACACCGGAGGGCTACGTCCTGCTAGGCCAAGGCGCGGCCGTGTTCGTCGCGTGTGGGATCGCGGTCTGGGGAACCGCGATCCTGCCACGTCGCGTCGCGCTGGCCCTGCTGGGTGGCGCGGCTGCCCTGGCGATGCTCTCGGTGGTGTGGGCGAGCCACGCCAACGGTCCCTCGACCTTTCGGGCCCTCAACCTCACCCTTCAGTGGCTGCACGTGGTGGCCGTTGGAGCCTGGGTGGGGGGCCTGGCGTGGCTGCTGCTCGGCCTGCGCCACCTGCGGCGCGACCGGTGGGCCGACGCCGGCCGGCGCTTCTCGGCCGTCGCCACGGTCGGCCTCGGCGTCGTGCTCGCGACCGGCCTTGCACGGGCCGCGGCCGAGGTCGGCGCCCCCGCCAACCTCATGCACACGAGTTTCGGTGAGCTTCTGATCGTCAAGCTCGCTCTGTTCTGCGCTCTGGTGGCCCTGGGGGCGCGCAATCACTTCGCGCTCGTGCCGGCGCTTGCCGACGAAAAGACGGCGTCGCCGTTCCGTCATTCCGTGCGCGGCGAGCTCGTGCTCGGCGTCTGCATCATCGCGGCGACCGGGGTGCTCGGCGGTCTGGCGCCCGCTCGCTTCGCCGCCGCCTCGGAGCGGGCCGTCGCCCAGAGCCACGTCGTCCTCAGTGGAAGTGACTACGCGACCACCGTGCGCGTTCGTCTCGTGGTGAACCCTGGGCGGGTCGGGCCCAATCGCTTCACGGCGACGCTCTCCAACTACGCGACGGGCGGGCTGCTCACCGGCGTGCAGGGGGTCACACTCGATTTCTCCCTGCCTGGCCAGACCGTCGTGCAGCCGTCGTCGCTAGACCTGCAACGCGGTCCCGGCGGTGCCTGGCAGGGCTCAGGGCTCGAGCTGTCTGTCGAAGGGCGCTGGAGCATCGTGGTCCTCGTCCAGACGGCGGCGTCGGCGGTCGAGGTGCCGCTTGCGATCGAGGTGAGACCGGCAGGGCGCTAGGGCGAGGCGCTCTGCAACCCTGCAACCACACGTGGCGGCTGACCATGGCCTTCGGCGGCACTCGGCGGCAGTCGAGTCCAGATTCCCACGCTCACGATGGCACTCGGCGGTACTCCGCAGCACTCGGTGGCAATAGGACTACTGCCCTCTCACGGCGGTAACACCGGTTCG
>DATIYD010000334.1:0-4416 GCA_035517975.1 Thermoleophilia bacterium
GCCCGCCACGGGCGAGGCGCAGTCGGCGACGGCGACGAGCGAGGCCCCGGCGCAGACCCAGAACAACCAGGGCGACCAGCAGAGCCGCCAGGCCCAGCAGCAGCAGCGCGAAGGACGCGGACGCGATCGCGGCCGCCGCGATCGCGGCCGCCGCGGCGGTGGCGGGGGCGGCGGAGGCGGCGGCGAGGGCGGCGAGCGCAGCGAGCCGCGCGAGCGGCGCCCCGAAGCGCCGCCCGTCGACAAGACCGGCATCCTCGACGTGCTGCCCGACGGCTTCGGCTTTCTGCGCACGCACGGCTTTGTGCAGAGCGACGACGACGTCTACGTGTCGCTCAGCCAGATCCGGCGGTTCGGCCTGCGCCGCGGCGACGAGATCGCCGGCCAGGTGCGCGAGCCCAAGGACAACGAGAAGTACAACGCCCTGCTCAAGGTCGACACGGTCAACGGCGTCGATCCCGACACCGCCCGGCAGCGGCCGGTCTTCGAGAAGCTCACGCCGCTGTATCCCGACGAGCGGCTGCGCCTCGAGACGCCCGAGCACGACACCGCGGCGCGCATCATGGACCTGCTCTGCCCGATCGGCAAGGGCCAGCGCGGCCTCGTCGTCTCGCCGCCCAAGGCCGGCAAGACGACCATCCTGAAGAAGCTGGCCAACGCCATCACGGCGAACCACCCCGAGGTCAAGCTCATCGTCCTGCTGGTCGACGAGCGCCCCGAAGAGGTCACCGACATGCAGCGCTCGGTCAACGGCACTGTCGTGGCCAGCACCTTCGACCAGCCCTCCGAGAACCACGTGCAGGTCACCGAGCTCGTGCTCGACCGGGTCAAGCGCCTGGTCGAGGTCGGCGAAGACGTCGTCGTGCTGCTCGACTCGATCACCCGCATGGCGCGCGCCTTCAACCTGAACACGCCGGCCTCGGGCCGTATCCTCTCGGGCGGCGTCGATTCCACGGCGCTCTACCCGCCCAAGAAGTTCTTCGGCGCGGCCCGCAACATCGAGTTCGGCGGCTCGCTGACCATCCTCGCCACGGCGCTGGTCGACACCGGCTCGCGCATGGACGAGGTCATCTTCGAGGAGTTCAAGGGCACCGGCAACTGGGAGATCAGGCTCGACCGCAAGCTGGCCGACAAGCGCATCTTCCCGGCGATCGACATCGACGCCACCGGCACCCGCAAGGAGGAGTTCCTGATGGAGCCGGCCGAGGCGGCCATGGTCTGGAAGCTGCGGGCCGTGCTGCACTCGCTCGAGCCCTCGGCGGCGATCGAGCTGCTCATCAACAAGGTGCGCGAGACCAAGTCCAACGAGGAGTTCCTGCTGCAGATCCAGAAGAACTCGCGCTAGCGAACACGGGGGTCACGGGAGCCCGGCGCAGGCGAGACGGGCTCTCCGCGGCCGGTCGGGCGCCGGGCACGGGCGCGCCGGTTTTGCAGGGGGAACACTTCTTGTGAGGGATGGTGGCCCCGCGGGCCGGCAGCCGTTGGCGCGGGCCGCGGCCGACGTGCTACCATATCGTGCTCCTCCCAGTCACCGAAGGGACGACGGTTCATGAAGAAAGACATCCATCCGCAGTACGTCGAGGCGACGGTGCACTGCTCGTGCGGCAACACCTTCACCACGCGCTCGACCAAGCCCGAGCTCAAGGTCGAGATCTGCGCCCAGTGCCACCCGTTCTACACGGGCAAGCAGAAGCTGATCGACTCCGGCGGCCGCGTCGAGCGTTTCCAGCGCCGCTACAAGAAGGCCAACGAGGTCAAGGCGAGCTAGCGCGTCGATGGCTGCGACGCTCGCCGTCACCCTTCTTGCTCATACGCCCGACCCCGACCGCGCCGTCGCGGCCGCGGGCCGGCTGTGCTATGCGCCGGTCTCGGCGGCCCAGCTCACCGAGACCATGAGCGACGACGACGTCGCCCGCCTGGTCCGCGGCCTCGTGGCCTCGGGCCATCACTCGGCGCTCGAGCACGCCTCCTTTACCTTCGCCGTCGACGGCGTGTCGCGGGCCTGCACGCACCAGCTCGTGCGTCATCGCATGGCCAGCTACAACCAGCAGTCGCAGCGCTACGTCAACTTCAGCGCCGGCGACGGCTTCGTGATGCCGCCGGCCATCGCCGCCGACGCCACCGCGGCGCAGGTGTTCCTGCGCGCCATGGACCAGGCCCGCGAGGCCTACGACCGCCTCGTCGAGCTCGGTCTGGCCGACGGCCGCACGCGCGAGTCGGTGCAAGAAGACGCCCGCTTCGTGCTGCCCAACGCCGCCGAGACCAAGATCGTCGTCACCATGAACGGCCGCGAGCTGCGCCACTTCTTCACGGTGCGCTGCTGCAACCGCGCCCAGTGGGAGATCCGCGCGCTGGCCTGGGACCTGCGCGACCGGGTCAAGGCGCTGGCGCCGGCGCTGTTCCACAAGAGCGGTCCCGGCTGCCTCTACGGCACCTGCCCCGAGGGCAAGATGACGTGCGGCAAGCCCTACGACGCGACCACGGTCGACGGCCCGCCGGCCGGCACCGCGGGGTGAACGTCTCGGGCGCGCCGCGCAGCGGCGCGCGACCCGCCGGCCAGCACGCTTCGGGCGCGCCGCGCAGCGGCGCGCGACCCTCGCTGCTCTCCCGTCTTTCGGCCACGCCCGGCTGGCGCCTGTCGCCGCGGGCCGCGCTCACGCTGGCCACCGCCGCTGCCCGCCGCGCCGCCATCGGCGGCCAGGCGGTCATGGAGGGCGTCATGATGCGCGGCGTCGAGAACTGGTCGGTCGCCGTGCGCCGCCCCGATGCGTCGATCTACGTCGAGGCCTGGCCGCTCGTCTCGTTCATGAAGCGCTACCCCGTGCTCAAGCTGCCCGTCGTGCGCGGCGTCACCGCCCTGGTCGAGTCGCTCGTGGTCGGCGTGCGGGCGCTCACCATCTCGGCCAACCAGTCGGTCGGCGAAGAGGGCCAGGAGCTCACCGGACGCGAGATCGGCATCACCCTGGTCGTGGCGTTCGGCTTTGCCATCCTCGTCTTCTTCCTGGCGCCCCTGGGCATCACCCGCATCTTCCGGTCGCAGCTCGGCACCGGCTTCGGCTTCTGGCTGGTCGAAGGGCTGGTGCGCGTCGCCATCTTCGTCGTCTACCTGCTGATCATCACCCAGTTTCGCGACCTGCGCCGCGTGTTCGAGTACCACGGCGCCGAGCACATGTCGATCCACGCCCTCGAGCACGGCGACGAGCTGACCGTGGCCAACGTCAAGAAGTACAAGACGCTGCACCTGCGCTGCGGCACCTCGTTCCTGCTGATCGTCATGGTGGTCTCCATCCTGGTCTTCGCCGTCGTGCGCTGGCCGGTCTGGTACCTGCTGATCCTCTCGCGGGTGATCCTGGTGCCGCTGATCGCCGGCGTCTCGTACGAGATCATCCGCCTGGCCGGCAAGCACGAGAGCAACCCCGTCGTGCGCGTGATCATGGCGCCCGGCCTCGCCCTGCAGTGGATGACGACCAAGCCGCCCGACGACTCGCAGATCGAGGTCGCCATCGCCTCCCTCACCAAGGTGATCGAGCTCGAGCCCCAGGACGGCGAGGCCGACAAGGGCGTCGAGGTCATGGCGTAGCGTCGTGCTCGTCGGGCGCCGGCGCCCGTGGCAGGGCCGGCGCAACCGGGGTAGAACGAGGTAGACACGACCATGACCGACGTCATCGACAACCTCATAGACGAGATCGAGCGCTCCTACGAGGAGCTCACCCAGCAGCTCTCCGACCCCGAGCTGCTCGCCGACCGCGATCGCTACACGGCGGCGGCGCGCCGCCACGCCGAGCTCTCCGAGGCGCACGCTCTGGCCTTGCAGTACCGCGAGGCCGAGCGCGCCGCCGCCGACGCCGAGGAGATGCTGGCCGGCGAAGGCGGCGCTGACGCCGGCTCCGACGACGACGGCTCCGGCGCCGGCTCCGGCGGCAGCGCCGGCGGCTCGGGCGGCGAGGTCGACGCCGAGATGCGCGCCTACCTGCAGCAGGAGCTCTACGAGAGCCGGCGCCGGCTGACCGAGCTCGCCGAAGAGATCCGCACCCAGATGCTGACGCGCGACCCCAACGACTCCAAAGATGTGATCATCGAGATCCGCGCCGGCACCGGCGGCGACGAGGCCGCCCTCTTTGCCGGCGACCTGTACCGCATGCTCTATCGCTACGCCGAGAAGAAGGGCTACGAGGTCGAGGAGCTCTCCAAGTCCGAGTCGGAGTCGGGCGGCTACAAGGAGATCATCTTCGAGGTGCGCGGCCGCGGCGCCTACTCGACCTTCAAATACGAGGGCGGCGTGCACCGCGTGCAGCGCGTGCCGGTGACCGAGTCGCAGGGCCGCATCCACACCTCGACGGCCACCGTGGCCGTGCTGCCCGAGGCCGAAGAGGTCGAGGTGCAGATCGACCCGAACGACCTGCGCATCGACATCTTCCG
>DATIYD010000335.1:0-6299 GCA_035517975.1 Thermoleophilia bacterium
GGCGAGCGGCGCTGCGCCGCTCGCCGCCGCGCCGCCGCTCGGCCTCTGCCGTAGCCGGCGTAGCGCGCGGTTGCGGCGCCTTTCGGCGTGACGGGGACTCACGACGCTGCGGCGCCTGGCGACCTTGCGGCGTCTCGCGACCTTGCGGCGTCTCGCGACGCTGCCCCGCCCGGCGCTCGACGCGCCGCCGCTCGGGAGCGGGCTCGTCGAGGAACCGCGGGATCTCGCGCTCGGCATCGGCGCCGGCGTCGCCGCCCGGCACCGGGCGCCCGGAGGCGCGGCTGCCGGCCGGTCCAGATCTGCCCTGCGCCGTCACGAGCCGGGCTCCCCGAGGGCCGCCACGAGCTCGGCGAAATGGGCGCCGCGCTGCTCGAAGTTGCGGTACTGGTCGAAGCTCGCGCAGGCGGGGCTGAGCAGCACGACGTCGCCGGCGACGGCGACCGCGGCGGCGTGAGCGACGGCCGCCTCGAGGTCGGGCAGCACGACGAACGGCGTCGCCCTCTCCCCTACCGCCTCGTGGCGCCGCGCGAAAGCTTCGCCCAGCGGCGCCGCGGCGGCGCCGATCAGGATGGCCTCCTTGACGCGCCCCTCGGTACCGGCGGCCAGCGGGTCGAACGAGGCGCCCTTGAGCGAGCCCCCGAGGATCATGTGCACCGGCCCGGCATAGGCCGTGAGTGCCTTGAGGGCGGCGTCGACGTTGGTCGCTTTGGAGTCGTTCACCCAGGTCACGCCGCGCACCACGCCGACCACCTGGAGACGATGGGCGACGCCGGGAAACGTCTGCAGCGCGGCGGCGATGTCGGGCGGCGCGACGCCGATGGCGGCGGCCGCCGCGGCTGCGGCGAGCGAGTTCTCGAGGTTGTGGTCGCCCTTCAGGGCGAGGTCGGAGAGGGCGCAGAGCCGCTCGCCCCCCACCGGGGTGCGCAGCCAGAGGGCGCCGCCGGCAAGCCAGGCCAGCAACTCGCCAGCGGGCTGCAGGCCGCCCACTCCCCCATCGCCCGACGCGGCATCGCCCGACGCCGTGACGCGTGAGAACCAGCCCCGGCGAGCGCGGCCGGGCAGGCCGCCGGCCAGCGCCGCGATCCCCCCGTCGTCTGCGTTCAGGAGCGCGAGATCGGCCGGCGTCTGGTTTTCGAAGATGCGCAGCTTGGCGTCGACGTAGCCGCCGTAGGTGCCGTGACGGTCGATGTGGTCCTCGGTCAGGTTGAGCAGCACGGCCACGTCGGGCCGGAAGCGTGCGATGTGCTCGAGCTGGAAGCTCGAGAGCTCGGCCACCACGACGGCCGCGGGATCGATCGCGCCGGGCAGCGTGGCGAGGGCCCGGCCGACGTTGCCGGCCACCTCGACCGGGCCGCCGGCCGCGCGCAGGATGTGGCCGGTGAGCTCGGTCGTCGTCGTCTTGCCGTTGGTGCCGGTGATCGCGATCCAGCGGTTCGTCAGGAACCGGGCGGCGAGCTCGATCTCGCTCCAGATCGGCAGGCCGCGCTCGAGCGCGGCCGCCACGACCGGCGACGAGGTCGGCACGCCGGGGCTCTTCACGAGCAGCTCGGCGTCGCCGGGCAGGCGGGCGGCCTCGCCGAGGAGCACGCGGGCGCCGGCCGCGCGCAGCTCGGCCGGCGCTTCGCCGAGCTCGTCCTCGGCCTTCTCGTCGACCACGGCGATCGCGACACCGGGCAGCTCGCGCAACACGAGCCGCGCGGCCGCGATGCCCGAGCGCCCCATGCCGGCCACGGCCAGGTGACGCACGTCGCCGATCTCTGGGCTCACAGGCCTTCCTTTCCGCCATACCGGGGCCGACCGGCCCGGCCCCGCTTTGCGGCGGCGACCCGGCGTCTCGTCCCGATCGTCGCAGCGCGGCGCCCGCCGGCTGCCTCACCGCGTTCGTAGGGCTTTCCGTCGCGCGCGGCCGAACCCTGCCCGCGCGACTCTCGACCTCTCCCTGAGCCGGCCTGAAGTACGACTTGAGGTCTGCCCTCAAGCCTCACTGGAGACCCGCCACCGATTGGGCGTGCGGGGCCGCCACCGCGAATGCGTGACGGCCAGAGCCCGGTCGAAGGAGACCCGCGCCCGCTCGTCAGAAGGTGGCGTAGTAGATGGCGAAGCCGAGGCCGGCGAAGATCGCGGTCACGATCCAGAAGCGCACGATGACCTTGGTCTCGGACCAGTTGAGCAGCTCGAAGTGATGATGCAGGGGCGCCATGAGGAAGATGCGCCGCTTGGTGAGCTTGAACGAGGCGACCTGGAGGATCACCGACAGGCCCTCGAGCACGAAGATGCCGGCGACGACGATGAGCAGCAGCTCGGTGCGCGTGAGGATGGCGAGACCGGCGATGGCCCCGCCCAGGCCGAGCGAGCCGGTGTCGCCCATGAAGACGTCGGCCGGGAAGGTGTTGAACCAGAGAAAGCCGAGGCAGGCGCCGACGATGCAGGTCGACAGCACGGAGAGGTCGAGCAGGCCCGGGTCGGGCTCGTGGCGACCGATGATGAACGCGATGCCCGCGTAGGCGACGAGCACGATGGCCGAGCTGCCGGCGGCCAGCCCATCGAGGCCGTCGGTGAGGTTGACGGTGTTGCTGGCCGAGGCGATCACGAGGAACACGAGCACGTAGAAGCCGATCGTGCCGAGATGCCACTGCGCGTGCGAGAAGGGGATCGACACGCTGGTCGTCAGACCGGCGAAGTGGAGCGCGATGAAGCCGGCGAGCAACCCGAGCGCGAGCTGCAGCAGCATCTTGTAGCGCGCCGACAGCCCGAGCGAGCGCCCCTTGATGATCTTCATCCAGTCGTCGGCGAAGCCGATCAGGGCGCAGCCGAGGGCGATCACGAGCACCGAGAACGAGGCGACCGAGAGCTGGCTGAAGATGAAGAAGGGCACGAGCACAGCGAGCCATATGAGCACGCCGCCCATGGTCGGCGTGCCCTCCTTGGTCTTGTGGCCCTCGGGCCCCTCCTCGCGGATGGTCTGGCCGAACTCGTTGCGGCGCAGCCACTCGATGAACCATGGCCCGACGATCAGGATGACCACCATCGAGGTGATGCCGGCGGCGAGAGCGGTGAACATCAGCGGGCGCCGTCGGGACCGGGTGTGGGCGGCGCGTCGGAGCCGGCGGCGCCGGCGGCCGGCACGTCATCGGGACCGGGGGCGGGCGTCGTGGCAGGGCCCGACCCGGACGCGCTCGGCCCGGACGTGCTCGGCCCGGACGTGCTCGGCCCGGACGTGCCCGGCCCGGGAGGCTTCAGGATGGCCTCGGCGACGCGCTCGATGCGCAGCGCCCGCGACGCCTTGACGAGGACGGCGCTGCCCGGGGCGATCGCCCCGGGCAGCGCCGCCAGGCACTCTTCGACCGTCGGATACCAGACGCCGCCCGGCGTCGTCAGGTAGTCGCGCGCCAGGGCGCCCACGGCCAGCACACGCACTCCCCGGGCGTCGGCGTGCCGCCCGACCTCGCGATGAAACGCGGCCGCGCCCGCGCCCAGCTCGAACATGTCGCCGAGCACGGCCACCCGCGGCCGTTCGCCGGCCACCTGGCAGAGGTGGTCGATCGCGGCCTTCATCGACAGGGGGTTGGCGTTGTAGGCGTCGTTCAGGAGCAGCCCACCGTCGGGCAGATCGGCGAGGCGCCCGCGGAGAGCCGAGAACTCGACCGCCGCGGCCCCCGGCTTGGCCTCTTCGAGGTTGTAGCCGAGGGCGATGAAGGCGCCGATGGCGGCCAGGGCGTCCTGCAGGTAGTGGCCGCCGCCGAAGTTGAAATCGAAGGCGGCGCGGCGCCCGAAGGCATCGATCAGCGCGTGGGTGCCGAAGCCGCGCGTCTGGGCCTCGGCGACGCAGACGTCGGCGCCCTCGGCGCCGAAGGTGACGAGCCGGCCGGTGTGGTAGCGCAGATGGGGCTCGAGCAGGACTTCGTCGGCGGGCACCACGAGGGCGCCCTTGCCGACCTCGGCGATGATCTCGGCCTTGGCCGCGGCCACCTCTTCGATCGTGCCGACGAGCTCGAGATGCACGGGCGCGATGTTGGTGATGACGCCGACGTCGGGTTTGACCATCGCGGCAAGCTCGGCGATCTGGCCGCGGCCGCGCATGGCCAGCTCGCAGACGAGCACCTCGGTGTCGGGCTCGAGATCGAACACCGTCAGCGGCACGCCGATCTCGTTGTTGTGGTTGCCGCTCGTGGCGACCACCCGCGCGACCGGTGCAAGCAGCGCGGCGAGGATGTCCTTGGTCGAGGTCTTGCCGGCGCTGCCGGTGACCGCCACGACGGCGGCGCCGGAGCGGCGCCGCACGGCCGCGGCCAGGGCGCCGAGGGCGCGCAGCGGATCGTCGACCACGATGCGCGGCGCCCCGGCGCGTAACGACGAAGCGGCGCGCGGGGTGAGGACGGCGGCGGCCGCGCCGGCGCCCAGAGCGGCGCCGGCGAAGTCGCCGCCGTCGGCGCTCTCGCCGCGCAGGCCGAAGAAGAGATCGCCCGGCGTGACCGCCCGGCTGTCGATGACGACGCCGCTCGCCAGGGCGCCCGGGTCGCCGGCCTCGAGGCGGCCGCCACAGGCGGCCGCCACCTCGTCGAGCGGAACGGCGATCACGAGCCGGTCCCCGCGCCGGCGGGCGATGCCGGGAAGCCCAGCGCGGCGAGCTCCTCGGCGGCGACCTCGCGGTCGTCGAAATGGATCGTCACGGGACCCAGGATCTGATACGTCTCGTGACCCTTGCCGGCGATCACGAGAGCGTCGCCGGCGCGCGCCGCGCGCAGCGCGGCGCGGATGGCGGCGCGCCGGTCGGGCTCGACCATGATCTTGGAGCGCTCCATCGCGCCGATGCCGCGCAGGACGTCGGCGATGATCTCGTCGGGATCTTCGCCGCGCGGGTTGTCGGAGGTGAGCACCGCGAGATCGGCGAGCTCGGCGGCGACCGTGCCCATGAGGGGCCGCTTGCCGCGGTCGCGGTCGCCGCCGCAGCCGAAGACGGTCAGCAGGCGACCGCCGGTGACGGCCCGCACGGCGCGCAGCACGTTGGCGAGCGAGTCGGGTGTGTGCGAGTAGTCGACGAGCACGCCGAAAGGCTGGCCGGCGCGTACCGGCTCGAGGCGGCCGGGCACACCGGCCGAGCTTCGCAGCCCCTCGCGCACGGCCGCGATCGGCAGGCCCACGGCCAGGGCGGCGGTCGCCGCCGCCAGGGCGTTGGCGACGTTGAACCGCGCGGGGGCGGCCAGCTCGAGGGGCTCGCGCAGGCCGAGGCGCGCGGCGATCAGGGTGAAGGCGGAGCGCTCGGCCGTGAGACGCAGGTCGGTCGCCAGGCAGTCGACCTCGCCCGCGCCGCCCAGATCGTCGCCTTCGAGCGCGTACGTCCACAGGTCGGCGCCGTAGGCCTCGCGGCAGTCGTCGATCAGCAGCCGGCCGTGCTCGTCGCCGGCGTTCACGATCGCGCTCGCGCCGGGGCGCCGGCGCTCGCCGGGCAGGAACAGTGAGCGCTTGGCGGCGAAGTAGTCGGCCAGCGTGGGGTGAAAGTCGAGGTGGTCGCGCGACAGGTTGGTAAAGACGACGGCCTCGAAGGAGATGCCCGTCGTACGGTCGAGCGCGAGCGCGTGCGACGAGGCCTCCATGACGCACGACAGGTCGCCGCCGTCGGCCATCTCGCGAAAGAGGCGCTGCAGCTCGACCGAATCGGGCGTGGTGAGCCTGGTGGGCCGCTCGACGCCCGCGACGCGATTGACCACGGTGCCCAGCAGGCCCGGCCGCAGACCGGCGGCGGCGAAGACGGCGGCCAGCAGGTGAGCCGTCGTCGTCTTGCCGTTGGTGCCGGTGATCGCGGCGACCCGCAGCTCACGCGTGGGGTCGCCGTAGAAGCGCGCCGCGACCAGGGCCATGGCGCGTCGCGCCACCGGCACGACGAGCTGGGTGACCGGCAAGGGCAGAGCGCGCTCGCAGACCAGGGCGACCGCGCCGGCATCGACCGCCTGCGCGGCGAAATCGTGACCATCGGCCTTCAGGCCGGGGATGCAGAAGAAGAGCGACCCGGCGACGACGTCGCGGGTGTTGCACGCCAGCGATCCGATCTCGACGTCGGGATCGCCGTCGACGCGAACGCGATCAAGAGCGGCGGCGAGAGCGGCTACGTTCATGCCGGCCTATGGTATCAGAACCAGTCACCGTCACGGCGCGATCTCGAGCCGCTGCAGGGCGTAGCTTGCGATGTCACGGAAGGCCGGAGCGGCCACCGTGCCGCCCCAGTACGGATGGGGTTGGTCGACGACGACCGCGACGATGAGCTGGGGGTCGCGGGCCGGCACCATGCCGATGAACGAGGC
>DATIYD010000336.1:0-17152 GCA_035517975.1 Thermoleophilia bacterium
AACTCCCTTCGAGCCCACCAGCGCGGCGACTCGCTGCTCGCGCGACCCGCCCGGGACTCCTCGGCTAGATGCCCAGGGCGGTCCGCTTGGCCTCTATATGCCCAAGCATGGCGCCTACGGCTTCGACCGGATCGGTCTCGACGGCGAGCTTGCCGCCGGTCACGCCGGGCAGATCCTCGGTGAGGAGCTTGACCAGGCGTGGCGCGCCGGTCACGAACGGCACCGGGTTGACGTGCACGTACAGGCCAAAGGCCAGCGCCGCGACGGCGTCGATCGTGGCCTTCTGCTCCATGTACTCGGGCGCTGTTGCCACCACGGGCAACGCCGGCACGTCGACGCCGAGGGCGTCGGCGATGGCGCCGACCAGCAACATGATGCGACCGGTGTCGGTGCAGGTGCCGAAGCTGAGCACCGGCGGTATGCCGAGCAGCTCGCAGACGGCCTTCAGGCCGGGGCCGGCGAGCTCCTTGGCTTCGGGCGCCTCGAGGCCGGCGACCTGCACGGCGGCGTTGCCGCAGCCCATGGCCAGCACGAGGACGTCGTTCTTGATGAGCTCGCGGGCGACGGCGACCGTGTTGCTGTCCTGGCCCGAGTCGCGCAGCGTGGTGCAGCTCACCAGGCCGGCGACGCCGCGCAGGGTGCCGTTCTTGATCACGTCGAGCAGCGGATCGAGGCTGCCGCCGAGGGCCGCCAGGATGCTCTCGGTCGAGAAGCCGGCGACCGCGTCGCCGGTGCGTAGCGGCGCGTGTCCGTTGCCGTGAGCGGCGCGCTTGGGGTAGTTCTCGACCGCGCGGGCGATCAGCGTCTGCGCCTGCTCGGCCGCCCTGGCGGGGTCGAAGACGACGGCCGGCTCGGCGCCGGGGATGCCCATCAGGTCGCTGACCGGGATGAGCAGGGCGCCGTGGGCGGCGCAGGTCTCGGCCAGCGTGGGCACGGTGCAGTTCATGTCGGCGGCGAAGACGTCGATGGCGCCGGTGGCGATCGCCATCTCCTGGTTCAGCCAGTTGCCGGTGAGGCCCACGAAGACCTCGTCGACCGGGAAGCGCTGCACGAGCTCCTGGCCGGTCTCGATGCTGCCCACGATGCGCAGGCCCTTGGCGCCCGCGGCGCGGGCCTTGGCCTGGGCCGCTTCGGCGTGCGCGGCGTCGATCAACGCGGCCCCGATCATGGGCTCGTGGCCGTTGACCACGATGTTCACGTAGGCAGGGTCGAGGATGCCGAGGTCGACCTTGATGGCGTGCGGCGCCGGGGTGCCGAACAGGGCGTCCTGGGCGAGCTCGAGGGGTACCTGCGAGCCGTAGGCGGTGGCGATGCCCAGGCGCAAAGCCTTGACGGCCAGCGAGACGTAGTCGCCGTCGATGTTGGTCATGCAGCTCGTGGTGGCGCGGTTGTTCTCGTGCAGCACGCCGCCGGGCATGACGCCGAGCTTGCGCCAGGCGTCGACGCGGGGCGCCGGCGCGAAGGCCGCGACGAGCGGCGACTCCTCGTGGTGGTCGCGGTTGAACTCGGCCCAGATGGTGTCGGCGACGCGCTTGGGCAGCGTGTCCTTGGGCTCGAGCGCGACGCCCGCGGCGCGGGCCAGCAGCTCGAGCTTGCTCCAGTCCTTGATCTCGTAGGTGCCGCCCGGCCTGGCCTGGGCCAGCGTCTTCATGACCTCGCCGGCGTGGTAGGTGTAGGCGGCCGTGCCCATCGTGTTCTGCAGCAGAAAGCCGCGCATGGCCATGCCGTCGGCGTCGATGCCGCAGACGCCGCGCGGCGCACGCGAGGTGATGCGGCAGGGGCCCTGCGAGCAGATCGAGCAGCGGATGCCGCCCTCGCAGAACTGGCAGCGCTTCTCGCCCTGCGCCTGCATGCGGTCGAAGACGGTGTCCTCGCCGGCGGCGCGGGTGCGCTCGAGCATGGCGTTCACCGAGCCGTGAAGGCTATCGCGTGTTCCCGTGGGCTCCATGGTCCTCCTTGTCAGTCGTTCGCGTTCGGGTCAGCCGTGGATGAGCTGGGGCAGGCACTTGACGCACACCCACGTGCTCGTGCCCTGGGTGCGCACCGGCAGCAGCGGGGCCTCCATCTCGCTGTGGCCGCAGGCGAAGCATTTCTGCGTCATGACGGCGCCGGCGGCCAGCTTGGCGGCCATCTTCTCCGCGGCGGCGTCTTCGTCGAAGGCCGGGGCTTCGCGCTGCTCGACGGTGAGTGCTCCTTCGGGGCAGACGGCCAGGCAGAAGCCGGCGCCGTCGCAGAGCTCCTCCTTGACGACCTTGGCCTTGCCGTCGATGAGCTCGATCGCGCCCTCGGCGCAAGGCATCACGCACAAGCCGCAGCCGGTGCACTTCTCCTCGTCGATGCGGACGATGCTGCGGGTGACTGTCGTCATGGTCGTGCTCGCTTTCGTTCGAAGGAGCCCTGGGCGAGGCGGCTCCGTTGTCGCCGAGGTCGCGGCCGGGTCTGGTCGCAACCCCACGGTACCCGCAACGGCCGGGAGCCGCCCTTGACTTTCATCAAGCGCACCGGCGGTGGGTGGCGGAGGCGCATCGCCACGCATGGCGCGCGCCGAGAGCGGCAGTCAGCGGGGACGGCGCCTCATGGTCGGCGCGTCGGCCGGCCGCCGACTACTGTTGCGCGAGGCGTTCCAGGGCGGGGCGATTGAGCACGACGAGCGTGTCGTTCTCGACGGCGATCAGCCCGCCGCGGACGAACCGGTTCAGCGCGCGGCTGAGCGTCTCGGGGACCGTGCCGAGACGCGCCGCCAGCTCGTGCTTGGCGATGGGCAGCCGGCACTGCGTCGGGCTGCGCTGCGCGGCGCACAGCTCGAGCAGGTAACGGGCGAGGCGCGCCGGCACGGGCAGCAGCAGCTCTTCGATCCGCTGGTTGAGCAGGACCATGAGCTGCGCCATCGTTGTCAGCAGCACGACACCGATCTCGGGCTCGTCGAGGATGAGGTTGCGAAAGGCGCTCGTGGCAAAGCGGTAGACGTGGCTGTCTTCCATCGCCTCGGCGCTCGAAGGGTACGTGTCGGCGTAGAGCACCGACTCGGCGAACGTCTGCCCCGGGACGACGTGACGCAGCGTCGCGCTGCGGCCGTCGCGAAACGTCTTGTAGACTTTGACGGCGCCCTCGCTCAGCAGGAAGAACGCATCGGCGAAGTCACCCTGCAGGAAGACCGTGTGGCCGCCCGCCAGGCGCTGCGGCTGGGCGATCGTCGCCAGCTTGGCGAGCTGACCGTCGAGGAGCTTGGCAAACAGCGGGGCGTCGCGCAGGTCGTCGATGACTGATGCCGGATCCACGCCGGTGAGTATAAGCCCGGGCCCAGTGGGCTGGTGGCGCCGTCGAGAGTATGATGACCCTGCATGGCCGGGTAGGTTCGCCGCCCCGGCAGGCCGCAAGCCGTGCCGGGGTCCGGCCCGAATGAGGAGCGTCGTCACCTCATGGCTTGGCGGGGGTCGGACACGAGCGTCGAGGAGCGCGGTCTTCCGCGGGCGCTGCGGGCCGTCGTGTGGCTGCGCCGCCATCGCGAGCTCGTCGTGGCCCTGGCGGTGGCCGGCATCGCTGTTTCCTTCGTGCTCGACCTGTCCATTCCCGGCTACGCGATCGCCGGCTTCTACCTGTTCCCGCTCCTCCTCGTCACCTTCGCGCTCAGCGAGCGCCGCGCCGTCGGCATCCTCAGCGTCGTCTGTCTCGGGCTCACCATCTCCGTGCTCGTGCTGCAGGGTCGGGCCAACGCCCAGAATATCCTCCTCGTTGCGTTCGGCGTGGTGGCCGGAGCGGGGCTGATCGAGCTCGGGTCGCTCTACAACCGGTACGACCGGCTCTACGAGAAGGAACGCGCGACGACCGCCCGTCTCCATTCACTGACCGCTCAGCTCCAGCGGCTGCAGGAGGTGTCGGTGCTCGACTCCGAGCGGCCGCTCTCGGAACTGCTGCTCGACGTCGTCGCCGAAGCCCGACAGCTGCTCTCGTGCGACGCCGGCATGCTGTACCGCCTCGACCACGGGGACGGCACGCTGAGCCTGCTGGCCGCGCTCGGCTCGTCGGCCTCGGCCTCGGGAGCTTCGTCAGGGGCTGAGGCGCCCGGCGCCTCGCCGGCTCCGGCGGAAGGCGGCGACGGCATCCTGCCGCTCCTTCCCCCGGACGTGGTCGAGCGGGCACTCTCGACGCGTCGGCCGGTGGGCGTTCCCCTCCTGGAGTCCCCTGCCGAGCCGTTCCGGTCGTGTCTGATAGTGCCGCTGGTCGTGCGCGGCGACGCGTTCGGCGTGCTCATCCTCCCGTATGCCGAGGGCCGGTCGTTCAGCGACGACGACCTCGGCGTGGCCTCCGCGTTCGGCGACCAGGCAGCGCTCGCCGTCGAGAACGCCCGTCTGCGCGAGCAGGTGCAGCGCACCGCGACGGCCGCCGAGCGCTCGCGCCTGGCACGCGAGCTCCACGACTCCGTCACGCAGTCGCTGTTCGCGGCCAGCCTTTCAGCCGAGGCGTTGTACCGCGATGCGGACTCGCCCTCGCCGAGGACACGCGACAGCCTGCTCGACGTGCAGCGCCTCACGCGCGGGGCGCTCGCCGAGATGCGCACCCTGCTCGTGGAGATGCGTCCGGGAGCCCTGGCCCAGACGTCGCTCGGCGATCTTCTGGAGCACGTCGTCCAGGCCGCGCAGGCACGGACCCGCATCGCGCTCGAGCTTGCCGTCGCGGGTGCGCCGCCCTTGCCCGGGGATGTGACGGTCGCTCTCTATCGCATCGCCCAGGAGGCCGTGAACAACGTGGTGCGCCACTCGCAGGCCACGAGGGCGTGGGTGAGGCTCGCGGCCCCGGCCGGCGCCGCCGAGCTCGTGGTCGGCGACGACGGCCGCGGCTTCGATCCGGCCGCGGTGGGGCCGGAGCAGCTGGGCCTGAGGATCATGGGCGAACGGGCCGAGGCGGTGGGCGCAGCGCTGCGCATCGCCTCTGGGGTCGACAAGGGCACGGTGATCACCGTCACCTGGCCGGCGAGCGGAGGGGATGGGACGTGAACGAGGACACCGCGCCGACAGGCGGACCGATCAGGGTGATGGTCGTCGACGACCATGAGCTCGTGCGCAGCGGCTTGCAGAGCATCCTGCGCCTCTACGACGACATCGACCTGGTGGCGCAGGCCGACAGCGGAGCGGGCGCAGTCGCTTCGTGCGCCACGGCCGCGCCCGACGTGGTGCTCATGGACCTGGTCATGCCGGGCATGAGTGGCGTCGCTGCGACCGAGGAGATCCTGCGCGGCCATCCGCACACCAGGGTGCTCGCCCTCACGAGCTTCTCCGATGAATCGCTGATCGAGGATGCCCTGCGCGCCGGAGCGATCGGCTACCTCCTGAAGAACATCACCGGCGAGCAGCTCGCCGCAGCGATCCGCGCCGCGTACGCCGGCCGGTCGACCCTGGCGCCCGAGGCGGCGGAGGTCCTGATCCGCACGGTGGCGACACCCGGTGCGCCCGGCGCTGACCTCACCAGGCGCGAGCTCCAGGTCCTCGCCCTCGTCGCCGACGGCCTCTCGAACGCCGACATCGCCGAGCGCCTCGTGATCAGCCGCTCCACGGTCAAGACGCACGTCAGCAGCGTGATCGCCAAGCTGGGCGCGTCGAGCCGCACCGAGGCGGCCGCCATCGCCGTGCGCCATCGCCTCATCTAGCGCTCCTCACGGCGCGGCCACGCCGGCGGCGTCCTTGCGGTGCGACCGTCATCCGGAGGCGCTCCCGGCGCCGCGGCGGCAAAGATAGGCCGACTGACCGACCCCACGACCGGCCACCGAGACGATGCCGGCCGGCGCTTGTCCGCGTACGCTCGACCTACGGGAAGCGTGCCGCGGCAGACGCGGCCCGGACGCTCGGATGAGCGCGGAAGGGGTGGTGAAGGTGTTCGAACGGATCGTTCTTGCCGTCGACGCTGTGGACGACGCTCACGGTGCGCTCGCCGCCGCCGTCGATCTCGCCGCCAAGTCGGGGGGCGAGATCGTCGTCGTCCACGTGCACGACCTGGGCCTCACGTGGCGCGAGACGGTCGACCTCGAGACTCACGACGAGGCGGGGCTTCTCGTGGAGGCGCTCGTCGACGTCGTCAGGCAGCACGGCGTCAGGGCGCGCGGCGAGCTGCGGGCGGCGCGGTCGGTCGAGGTGGCCAGGGAGATCCTGACGGCCGCACGCGACCTCCAGGCCGACAGCATCGTGCTCGGCTCGCGAGGGCTCGGCGGGTTCGCCGGCCTGCTGATGGGCAGCGTCGCCTATCGGGTGATCCAGCATGCCGATTGTCCGGTCGTCGTGGTGCGGCCGGGCGCGGCGCCGGCCGCGGGGGAGCACGACGAGGCCGCGATGACCTCAGCAGCCTGACTGCGGTGAGGAGGGACACATGGGCGGGACGTGCACGGACGAGCTGTGCGAGCTCTTTCACGGCGACGACCTCGAGCAGCTCTTCGACGTACGGCAGGCGCTCGCGGCGCGGGGCATCGACGCCCAGGTCTGGGGCGACTGGGCGGGTCGCGGCGGCGCGCGGCCTCACGTGATGCGGCTCATGGTCGAACGGCGCGATCTCGTCTACGCGCGGTGGGTGGCCTACGCCGCCGGCGTCGATGCGTGGCCTGACGACGCCGGCAGCACCGAGGCCGGCGACGCCGAGGCTGGGAACGCCGACGCCGGCGACCCCCGCCCTGCGCGCGCCGCGGGGGCGCGGAGGCCGCTCAGCCGGGCGGGCTAGCGGCTCGGAGAGGGCGGTGGCATATGAACCTGGACGTTGCAGTGGCCGTGGCGGGTCTGCTGATCGCCGTCGCGGCGGTGGTGCTCGGCGCCTGGCTCGACCTGAGGCCGCACGAGCGTGACGACCCCCGTCACCGATTGCACTGACGGCGGCCGCCCACAGCGGCCGCCGCGCGACCTCCGCCAGCGGCGGTCGCGCGTCTGCCGTGGACAGGTTTCGCCCGGCCCCCGTTTGACGCGGTCACAGACGTCGCATACTGTTGGCGGGCTCTCCCGGTCTCGTGGGAAGCCGGTGCAAAGCCGGCGCTGCCCCGCAACTGTGACCGCCGACGAACGCCGCACACCGCCACTGCCCCGCGGGGTGGGAAGGCGCGGTCAGTAGGACGAAACGGCAAGCCAGGAAACCAGGGTCCGGGAGTCACTGCAATGACGGCCTCGTGGGAGGGCTGCGGTGGTCTCATCACCCGAACGACCGGCTCGCCTCATCCTGGTGACAGGCGGCGCGCGCGGCGGCAAGAGCACGTTCGCCGAGCGCCTCGCCGCGCGGCAGGCGGCGACCATCGCCGCCGGTGGCGGAACCCCCACCGTGACCTATCTCGCCACCTCCGAGGCCAACGATCCCGAGATGGTCGCCCGCGTGGCCGCCCACCGCGCCGCGCGCTCTGAGACCTGGGTCACGCGCGAGTGCCCGCTCGAGGTGGGGGCGGCGGTGCGCAGCACCGCCGCCGGGTCGGTCTTCCTGCTCGACTGCGTCACGTTCTGGATCAGCAACCTGCTGTTCGCCGCCGGCGGCCTGGGCGGCACCGAGCCCGAGGGTCTCGGCAACTTCGACAAGGCCTTCATCGCCCGCGAGGTCGAAGAGGCGATCGTCGCGCGTGTGAGCGCGGCGCTCGACGACCTGCTCGCCGCCCTGCGCGAGACCGGCTCGACCATGATCGCCGTCTCCAACGAGGTCGGCTTCGGGGTCGTTCCCGAGTATCCGATCGCCCGTCTCTATCGCGACGAGCTCGGCCGCGCCAACAGGCGCCTGGCCGACGCCGCCGAGCGCGTGTACCTGCTGGTGGCCGGCATCCCCGTCGAGCTCAAGGCGCTGGCCGCCGACCCGTTGGCCGGCGCACCGGCCGATCCCACCGAGACCGCGGGCGCCGACCGGCGCCGGCCCGCCCCCCACCCCCCGTCGTCCTCGTCGACCGAAGAGGAGTCACCCGCATGACCGACCAGCTCGCCCAGACCATCGCCCGCATCCAGCCCCTCGACCGGGCGGCGATGAGCGCCGCCGAGGCGCGCCAGGCGCAGCTCACCAAGCCGCCTCGGGCCCTCGGTCGCCTCGAAGCGCTCTCCATCCAGCTCGCCGGCATCACCGCCAAGCCGCGGCCCCGGCTCGCCCGCAAGGTCGTGGCCGTGATGGCCGCCGACCACGGCGTCGTGGCCGAGGGCGTCTCTGCCTTTCCCGCCGAGGTGACGCCGGCCATGGTCATGAACTTCGTCGCCGGCGGAGCGGCCATCAACGTGCTCTGCCGCCAGGTCGACGCCCGGGTGGCGGTCACCGACGTGGGCGTCAACGCCGATCTCTCGGCCGCCAACGGCATACGGCATTGCAAGGTGCGCACGGGCACCGCCGACATGGCCCTGGGCCCGGCGATGAGCCGCGACGAGGCCCTGCAGGCCATCGGCGTGGGCATCGAGCTGGTCGACGAGGAGCTGCGCGCCGGCCTCGACATCATCGCCACCGGCGACATGGGCATCGGCAACACCACCGCCAGCTCGGCCGTGATCGCCGCGCTCACCGGGCTGCCGGTCGCCAGGGTGACGGGCCGCGGCACCGGCATCACGGTCGAGGCGCTGGCCGGCAAGGTCGCCGTCATCGAGAAAGCGCTGGACGTCAACAAGCCCGACCCGAGCGACCCGATCGACGTGCTGGCCAAGGTCGGTGGGCTCGAGATCGCCGCGCTGACCGGCGTCGTGCTGGGCGCCGCCGCCAACCGCGTGCCGGTCGTCATGGACGGCTTCATCTCGGCGGCCGCCGTGCTTGCCGCCGTGCGCCTCTGCCACGAGGCCGTCGACTACATCCTGCCGAGCCACGTCTCGATCGAGATCGGCCACCAGGCGGTGCTCGACGAGCTCGGCCTGATTCCGCTGTTCGACCTCGAGATGCGCCTGGGCGAAGGAACCGGCGCGGCCCTGGCCATGGGCATCATCGAGGCGTCCGCCCGTATCCTCGACGAGATGGCCACCTTCGAAGACGCCGGTGTGGCCGGCGACCCGAACGAGGCCGACTCAGACCTGCGCCGCTAGGCCGGCGCGTGCGGCCGGGCAAAGCCTCAAAGGAGAGCGTCGCGACATGAGCGACGAGCAGAACGACGACACGACCGCCTCTGCGCAGTCTGCCGCCGGCGGGCGAGGGTGGCTTGCCGCCCGCGTGCGCCACTTCGACCTGGCCGTGACCTTCCTCAGCGCCGTGCGCCTGCCCGACGGCGGCGCGGCCGTGCCGGCCGCCGACCTGTGGGCCAGCATGGCGTTCTATCCCCTGATCGGCCTGCTGCTCGGCCTGGCCGCCTGGGGCCTCTACGCGCTGCTGCTCTACGCCGTCACGCCGCTGCTCGCCGCCGCTCTCGTGATCGTGGCCATCGAGCTCGTCACACGGGCTTTGCACCTCGACGGCCTCATGGACACGGCCGACGGCTACTTGAGCGGCGCGCCGCGCGAGCGCGCCCTCGAGATCATGAAGGACAGCCGGGTCGGCGCCATGGGCGTCTTTGCCGCCGTGGCGGTGATCGTCGTCAAGGTGAGCGCGCTCGCTGCGCTCGCGCGCTCCGGCGCCGCCCTGGGCCTCATCGCCGGACTGAGCGCGGCCCGCCTCGTACCCGTCCTGGACGTGCGCTACTTCGCCTACGCCCGGCGCGAGGGCACCGGCGCCGCCTTCGCCGGCGCCGGCAGCACCAACGGTCCGGTCGTGGCGGCCGTCGCCACCGCGGCCGTCGCCGCGCTCGTGGTCGGGGCCATAGCCTGGCCGGGCGCCACCGGTGCCTTCCTCACGCTCGGCGTGGCGCTGGTCGCGATCGCCGTGTCCCTCGGCGCGCAGGCGCTCGTGGCCCGTCGCCTGGGCGGCCTCACCGGCGACGTCTACGGCCTCGGCGTCGAGCTGGCCGAAGCCGTGGCGCTGATCGGCGCCGTGATGATCGTCCGATGAAGCTGTACCTGGTGCGCCACGGACGCTCGGCCGGCAACCTGCCGGGACGCATGACCGGTTGGAGCGACCACTCTCTGACGACGCTGGGCGCGGCTCAGGCGCAGCGCGTGGCGGAGCGTCTCGCGGTGCTCGGGCCGATGCCGGTCTACGCGAGCGACCTGCCGCGCGCCCTCGAGACGGCCGCCCTGATCGCCGCGCGCTGGCCCGGGGTGGCGGCTGGAGGCGCGGGTGGGGAGGCGGTGGTCGGGGTGCACCCCGACCCCCGCCTCCGCGAGATCGACCTCGGTGACTATGAGGGACGCTCGTGGGACGACTTCACGGCCGACCACGAGCTGGCGGCCGCCTTCGCCCGTGAGCCGTTGGACACCAGGCTGCCGGGCGGCGAGTCGCTGGCCCTCGTACGTGAGCGGGTGATCGCGGCCTTCGACGAGATCGTGGCGAGCGGGCAGCAGGCGGCCTGTCTCGTGTCGCACGACGGCCCCATCCGGACCATCCTGAACCACGTGCTGCAGGTGCCGCAGAAACGCCACTGGGCGATCTCGACCAGCCACGGCGGCCTCAGCCTGGTGGAGACCGGTGACCGCTGGATCAGCGTGCGTTTCGTCAACGACACGAGTCATCTGCTCGGGCTCGAGGTGGCCGCCGCTCCGATCGACGCCGGCGAGTCCGACGCGAAGCCTGCAGACGAGGCCGATCTCGCCCCGAGCGACGCGGTCGATCTCGCCCCGAGTGACGCGGCCGATCTGGCCCCGGACGACGACGGCGAGGCCCCGGCGCGGGCCCTCGAGGGCCTCTAGCAAGCCACGCGTTTGACCGCCGCCCGGCGGCTGAGTACCGTTAATCGGCCGGACCGCGGACCAGCCCGAGCCTGAGGATGCAGGATCGCGCGCCCGCGCCGGCGCGGCCCGGAGCTCTCTGGGCGACGGTCACCGGGCGACGATCAACGGAGCGCGACACATGCGAGACGAGAGCACCGTGCGACGCGCGCTGGCGGCCGGCCTGCGCAATCACTCGCCGCTGATCATCGTCGTCGCCGTCCTGCTCGCCGTCGCCGCGCTGGCCGGCCTGCAGTGGTTCGTGGCGAGCGGCACCTTCACCGTGCTGCCCGAACGCCTCATGCTGCGCATCCCCAACGACGACTACGTGCACGTCTCGTATCGCATCGCCGAGCTCAAGGCGAAGCCGCCGGCGGGGCGGGTCGTCTACCTGTTCGGCGGCTCCGGCACCATGGAGATGATGCGCAGCGAAGCCGCGCTGGCCGGTGACATCGCGGCCGCCGGCGGCCCTCGGGTGACCGTCATCAGCCTGGCGGCTCACCAGCAGACCATAGGCCAGACGCTGGCGCTGATCGACAACCTGCCGCGCGGGCATGGGCTGCTCGCCATCGGGCTCTCGCCGAACCGCCTGCTGGCCACCCCGGCCGCCGACGCGCGGCAGGTGGCCGGCTCGCCGATGGCTCTCACGAGCCCGCACCTGGCCGCCGCCCTGGCCGGCCGCGCCTCACTCGGCGAGCGCCTGCCCGGGCTGCTGTCGGGCATCTGCGACTACGCCGTCTCGTACGCCAACCAGCGCATCTTCACCAGGTCGCCCGACCTCTCGCTCATCAGCTATGCTCACCACTACCACTCGACCAACGACGTGGCCAACAGCGCCGCCCGCCGGTCCGGCAGCCTGGTCGAGCTCAGCCGCGAGCGGCCGAAGTTCGCGGCCAACGCCGCCTACAACCTGGCGATGCTCGCCGCCGCGGTGCGCCTGGGTCGCGAGAAGGGCTACGACGTGACGTTCTTCCAGCAGCCCCTGGCCCCCGAGGCGAGCGGACCCGCCTGGCAGGCCTATCTGGCCGGCTACCGGCGCGACCTCGCCGGCGTCATGAGCCGCACCGCGGTGCCCGACATCGACGTGCAGGCCAAGGCGGGGCTGCGACCAAACGACTTCTACGACCTCTTCCATCTCGTGAACTCCGGTCGCGACAAGTGGTCGCCGCCGTTCGCGGCCGGCCTCGCCCGCGAGCTGCGCCGGGCCTGACTCTCGCGGCGGCAGTCTGACTGTAGCCTTGTCGCGACCGTGGGTCTGATCTCGGCCTGGTCGCGACGTCGGTCACCACCCCGGAGCGGTTGACGGCGGCCGGCGTGGTTGATAATTTCTCTCAACCATGAGCCAGAAGCCAGCCTCCTCCACCCAGCGCCTCGAGCCGCCTGACGCCGCCGCCATCGACGCCGTCTTTCGCGCCAGGGGCATCCCCATGACCCGCCAGCGCCGGCAGGTCTGGGAGTTCTTCGCGTCGGGTTCGTTCGCGGCCACCGTCGCCGAGGCGACCGAGGGCCTGCGCGACGCCGGCATCGGACAGGCGACCGTCTATCGCACGGTGACGCTGCTCACCGATCTCGGCCTGCTCGTGCGCGTGCAGGACCGTCATGGCGAGATCGGCTTCACGGCGCCGCCCATCGGTCACAGCCATCCCCTGGTCTGCGGGTCGTGCCGGCGGGTCGTGCGCTTTGACGGCGAAGGCGACCTGACCGCCCTCGAGGCGCGCCTCGCCGAGGAGACCGGCTTTGCCATCTACGGCCACCACCTCGAGGTCTACGGCCTGTGCGCGGAGTGCCGCGACGCGACGGCCGGCCGCAAGCCGCAGGAGACGCCGTGAGCGCCGTCGTCCGCGACGAGCTCGATGTGGTCGCCGGCCGCGGATTCTTCACCTCGTGGAGCGGCGGCAAGGACAGTTACCTCGCCCTGCAGCGCGCCGTGGCCGGCGGCGGTCGCCTCGGGGCGCTGCTCACCATGACCGAGCCCGACGGCCGCCGCACCAAGAGCCACGCCCTGCCGGTCTCGCTCATCCGTCGCCAGGCGGCGGCGCTGGGTGTGCCGCTGGTGGTGCGCGGCGCCTCGTGGGACGACTACGAGGCTGCGTTTCTCGACGGCCTCGCCGAGGTGCGCGACGACCACGGGCTGGGCGTCGGCGTGTTCGGCGACATCGACCTCCAGCCGCATCGCGACTGGGTCGAGCGTGTCTGCGAGCAGGCCGGCCTGCATGCCTGCCTGCCGCTCTGGCTCGAACCGCGACGCGCCCTGCTCGACGAACTTCTCGCCGCCGGCGTGGGCGCCACGATCGTCGCCGTCAACACGGAACGGCTGGACGAGCGCTTTCTCGGGCGCCGGCTCGACGCGGCGCTCGTGCCCGAGCTCGAGGCCGCCGGCGTCGACGCCTGCGGCGAGGAGGGCGAGTTCCACACCGTCGTCACCCAGGCGCCCCTCTACGCCGCCCCGGTCGCGCTGGTCTGGCGGGGCACCGTCGCCATCGACCAGTACCGCTTCGTCGACATTGCCGACGAGCCGGCGCCGGCCGCGCCGGCGAACCTCCGCCGCTGACTCCCGTGCAGAAAAGACAACGAGCAAGGAAAGGAACCGCATGACTCCCGTCCGCTCCCCCCGACTCTGGATCGCCGCCCTGGCCGCCGCGCTCACCGTCGCCGCCCTGGCGCTCGTGCTGACCGCCTGTGGCAGCAGTGGCACGACGGGCGCGGCCAGCGCCTCGCCGACCACCGGCGGCCCGGTGACCGTGACCGACGATTCCGGCCACCAGGTGACCCTGGCCAAGCCCGCGGAGCGGGTCGTCTCGCTGGCCCCCGCGAACACCGAGATGGCCTACGCCATCGGCGCCGGCGGCAAGCTCGTCGCCGGCACGAGCTACGACGACTACCCGGCGGCGGCCAAGAAGCTGCCCAAGATCGGTGACTTCGCCAACCCGAGCGTCGAGAAGATCGTCTCGTTCCAGCCCGATCTCGTGCTCGCCGCCGGCGGTATCCAGGCCAGCCTGCGGAGCAAGCTCGAGAATCTCGGCGTCAAGGTCTTCGTGGTGGACCCGACCACCTTCGACGGTGTCTTCGCCGACCTCACCGCGCTCGGCAAGCTCACCGGCACGTCGAGCCACGCCGACCCGCTCGTGGCCTCGATGAAGCAGCGTGCCGCGGCCATCGAGGCCAAGGTCGCCAACCTCTCCAAGCCGGCCGTCTTCGTCGAGATCTACAGCAAGCCGCTGATGACCGCCGGCACCGGCACCTACGTCGACGACATGGTCACCCTCGCCGGCGGCAAGAACATCGGCGACGCCGCCGGCGCCAACTTCCCGGCGTTCAGCGAGGAGGTCCTGTTCAAGGACGACCCCGCCGTCTACATCGCCACCACGGGCAGCATGGCCAGCCCCGGTCAGATCGCCAAGCGCAGCGGCTACAGCGCCCTGCGGGCGGTGCAGGATCACCGGGTCTACGTGCTCGACCAGAACCTGCTCGATCGCCCCGGGCCCCGTCTGATCGACGGGCTCCAGCAGCTCGCCGCCGCGATCCATCCCGAGGCCTTCGCGTCGCCGTCGCCGGGCGCGTCGCCGACACCCTGACCGATGCGGCCTTGAGCCGGCACGGTCACGACCCGCGGAGTCGGCGCCACGGCCACCGCGAGCGCTAGAGAAGGCGACGGCGAGAGGCCGGCGCCGGGGCGCCGGGCCGCCCTGCAGGGGTGGCCCGGCATCGCCCTGGCCGTCGGCATCTCGCTTGCCTGCGTCGTCGTGTCGATGTCGCTCGGGCCGGCCTCGCTGTCGCCCGGCCAGCTCTGGCACGACCTGCTGGCCGGACCGGCCGCGCACAACCCGGACAGCATCATCTTCTGGCAGATCCGCATGCCGCGGGTGGTGCTGGCCTTCGTCGTCGGGGCCGCGCTCGCGGTGGCCGGCGTGATCCTCCAGGACCTCTTCCTCAACCCGCTCACCGACCCCTACGTGACCGGTGTCTCGTCGGGCGCCGCGCTGGGCGCCACGGTGGCCATCGTGCTCGGACTGGCCGGCGGCCTCTTGCTGACCGGCCTCGCCCTGGTGGGCGGCCTCGCCACGCTGCTGCTCGTGTGGACGGCCGCGCGGCGCCGGGGCCGCATCGACGTCTACGTGCTGCTGCTCGCCGGGGTGACCGCCTCGTACCTGCTGAGTGCCGTCATCACGGTGGTCATGATCCACGCCAACGACGACCTGGGCGCCATCCTCTACTGGCTGCTGGGCAGCTTCTCGGGACGTACCTGGACCGACGTCGAGACGGCGCTGATCGCCGTGCCCTTCATGGCGGTGCCGCTCTTCTTCACCAAGGAGATGAACATCCTGCTGCAGGGCGAGAAGCGCGCCCTCGAGCTCGGCGTCGACGTCGAGCGCACCAAGGTGGTGCTCGTGGTGACGGCCGCCGTGCTCACGGCCATCGCCGTCTCGGTGTCGGGCATCATCGCCTTCGTGGGTCTCATCATCCCGCATCTCGTGCGCCTCCTGGTCGGTCCCAGCCACCGCCGCCTGCTGCCCATCTCGCTGCTCATGGGAGCGGCTTTGCTGTCGGTGGCCGACCTGCTGGCCCGCACCCTCGTCGCGCCGGCCGAGATCCCCGTGGGGGTCGTGACGACCTTCATCGGCGCGCCGGTCTTCGTGTACCTGCTGCGTCGCGGGAGGCGGGCGTGAGCGGCGCCCCCGACAGGCGGCCGGCCGACGCAGCCCCCGACGCGACGCCCCTGGTCGAGGTGCGCGAGGCCTCGTTTGCCTACGACCCGGAGCGGCCGGTGATCAAGCGCGTCTCGTTCGCCCTGGAGCGCGGCGATTTCGTCGGGGTGGTCGGTCCCAACGGCAGCGGCAAGAGCACGTTGCTCGATCTGATCGACGGCCTGCTCGCTCCCGCCGAAGGCGCCGTGCTCGTGAACGGTCGCCCGACGCGGGAGTACCGGCGTCGCGACATGGCCCGCGAGATCGCACTCGTGCCGCAGCACTTCGCCCTGGAGTTCGACTTGACGGTCCGCGACGTCGTCGAGATGGGCGCCTACTGCCGCGGCTCCGAGTGCTCGCCGGCGAGCGTGGCCGAGACGGCGCTCGGCCGGCTCGGCATCGCCGCGCTGGCCGAGCGCCGCTTCCCCGAGCTCTCGGGCGGCGAGAAGCAGATGGCCGTGCTCGCCCAGGCGCTCGTGCAGAACGCCGGCGTGCTGCTCTTAGACGAGCCGGCGTCGAGCCTCGACGTCTCGCACCAGCTTGCCCTGTTCGAGCTGCTGCGCGAGTTGAACGGCGAGGGCCTCACGGTCGTCTGCGTGCTGCACGACCTCAATCTGGCCCTCACCTACTTCACGCGCCTGCTCGTGCTCTCCCGGGGCGGCGTCGCCGCCTGGGGGCCGACCGAGGAGGCGCTCTCCCCCGAGGTGCTCGAAGCGGTCTACGGCGTGCGCGCTCATCTGCACCGGCACGCCGGGCGTACCTTTCTCACCTTCTCGCCGCAGCGCGCCGCCGGGGGCCACGCTCGCGGCCGCGTGCACCTGGTCTGCGGCGGCGGCACCGGCTCGAGCCTCATGCGCGAGCTCTCCGATCGCGGCTACGACGTGAGCGCCGGCGTGCTGAACGCACTCGACTCCGACGAGGTCACCGGTCGCGAGCTCGACCTGCCCATGGCCGTCGAGGCGCCCTTCGCGCCGATCGGCGACGACGCCCACGACGAGAACCTGCGTCTGCTGGCCGGCGCCGACCTCGTGGTGCTGACCGACGTGCCGCTCGGTCGTGGCAACGCCCGCAACCTCGAGGCGGTGCGCGCCGCCCTGGCGCGCGGCGCCCGGGTCTGGGTGCTCGAAGGGCTGCTCGGCCAGGATCGCACGGGGGCGGCGGCGTCGCTGCGCGACACCGCCGCCCGCTTCGTGGCCGACGAGACGGCGCTGCTGGCGGCCCTCGACGAGGAGCCTCGGCAGGCCGCGACCTGATCGGGGGATCGGGGAGCCGGAGGCCCGACCGGCGCGGAGCCGGCGCCGGGAGCCCGGACTTGCCGAGGTGGCGCGCCTCTACGGAGCCTCCACCAACACCACCGCCCGGGCGAACGTGCCTGCCGTGACGGCGACGGTCGACTGGACCGGTGCGGGTCCGTCCTTCTGCACGATCGGCTCGAGCACGTAGTCGCCCGGCTGTAGGGCGATCGTGAACAGGCCGCGGCGGTCGGGCTTGAGCGTGGCCACGACTCGGCCCGCGTCGGCGCCGCTGTTCGCCGTGACCCGCACGGTCACGAACGGGTACGGCCTGCCCTGACGCCCCGAACCGAATCCGGCGGGCAGCGGCGACGGGCTGGCGATGTAGGGCCCGCCCTCGAGCAGGACGATCCCGCGGATGCCCGAGGTATGACGGGCCGCGGTCACGCTGGGGCTCGGCGAAGGACCGGTCCCTCCTGCGCACGACGCCAGCGCGAGCGCCCCGAGCGCCCCGAGCGCCGCGAACGCC
>DATIYD010000337.1:0-5986 GCA_035517975.1 Thermoleophilia bacterium
GATGTTGGCTTTGGGCGTCGAGCAGACGAAGCGCACGGTCAGCGGGTCGACGGCCACCACGCGCTCGATGCCGGTGGTGTAGCTCGTGTACGAGGCCAGGTCGTTGCGGATGATGTACTCGAAGGTGAAGACGACGTCGGCCGAGGTGAACGGGACCCCGTCCTGCCAGGTGACGTGGGGTCGCAGCTTGAAGGTCCAGACCTTGCCGCCGGCGCTGCTGCTCCAGCTCGTGGCGAGCTCAGGCGCCGGCGCGACGTCGCTTGCTCGGTAGCCGGTGAGCATGTCGTAGTTCAGGTGGAAGATCAGAAACGACGAGGTCGACGTGCCGATGAAGGGGTTCAGGTTGTCGGGCTCGTTGACCCAGCCGACCTTGAGCACGGTCGCGCCGGCCGGCGCCGGCGAGCTGCTGCCGGCCAGGGCTCTGGCGAAACCGGTCGCCAGGCCGGTCGCCAGGAGCAGCCCGAGGGCCGTGACGAAGACGACGTACAGGCGCCTCCCCGCACCTGCGCTGCCCGCGGACCTGCTCATGGCTCCCCCCCAGATCGGTTCACCGCCAGTGCGTAGCTTATGGCATCGTGGACCGGATGACGTCGAGGAAGGCCTCGCCGTAGCGCTGCAGCTTGGCCTGTCCGACGCCGTTGACCTGCAGGAGCTCGTCGGCGGTCGAGGGCTTGAGCGCCGCCATCTCGAGCAGGGTGGCGTCGTTGAAGACGACGTAGGCGGGCACGTGGCGCCGGGCGGCCAGGCCACGGCGCAGCTCCTTGAGCCGCTCGAACAGATCGGGGTCGGGCTCGACCTCGAAGCCCGAGTACCCGCCGGCTTGCTCGTCGCCGTGCCCGTCGGCGTCGCGCGCGTCGGCGTCGCGCCCGCCAGTGCCCCGCAGGCGGGTCGGCGGGCCGCCGGTGAACCAGTCGGGCCCGGCGGCCGCCCGCCTGGTCCGCCGGGTGCGCACCCGCGGTTCGCGCGGCGGCCTGACCCGCGGCCGGGCCAGCACGAGGGTCTCGTCGCCGCGCAGCAGCGCCATGGCGGCAGGGGTGAGGCGTAGCACCGAATAGCGCGCGATGTCCTGCTCGAGGTAGCCGCGATGGATGAGCTGGCGGATGAGCTGCTGCCAGGCATCTTTGCTCTGGTCGGCGCCGATGCCGTAGGTGCTGAGCTGGTCGTGACCTCGGGCGAAGACCTTTTCGTTGCCGCTGCCGCGCAGCACGTCGACGACGTAGCCGATGCCGTAGCCCTGGCGCAGGCGGTAGACGCACGAGAGCGCCATACGGGCGTGCTCGGTGGCGTCGTAGGTGTCGGGCGGCTCGAGGCAGACGTCGCAGTTGCCGCAGCCGTCGTCGAGGCGCTCGCCGAGGTAGCCGAGCAGCACGCGCCGCCGGCAGGTGGTGGCCTCGGCGAAGCCGACCATGGCGTTGAGCTTGTGCAGCTCGATGCGGACCTGCTCGGGATTGCCGCCGCCCTCGATCAGTGAGCGCGCGACGGCGGCGTCGGCGAGGCTGAAGAGCAGCAGGGCGTCGGCCGGCAGGCCGTCGCGGCCGGCCCTGCCGGTCTCCTGGTAGTAGCTCTCGAGGTTCTTGGGCAGGTCGTAGTGGCAGACGTAGCGCACGTCGGGCTTGTCGATGCCCAGGCCGAAGGCGACGGTGGCGACGACCACCCCGACCTCGTCGCGGGCGAAGGCGCTCTGCACGCGGTCGCGCTCGGGGGCCGGCAGGCCGGCGTGGTAGGCGGCGGCCGGCACGCCGGCCGCCGCCAGGCGCGCGGCGACCTCTTCGGTGCGTTTGCGCGAGAGGCAGTAGACGATGCCCGTCTGGCCGGGGCGGTCGCGCACGAACGAGAGGAGCTGCTCGGCCGGATGCCGTTTGTCGACCACGGTGTAGCGGATGTTGGGCCGGTCGAAGCCGGTGACGAAGCAGGGCGCCTGGGCGAGCCCCAGGCGGGTGCGCACGTCGTCGCGCGTCTGGGCGTCGGCGGTCGCCGTGCAGGCGATGATCGGCACGCCGGGAAACAGCTCGCGCAGCCGGCCCAGGTCGATGTACTCGGGGCGGAAGTCGTGACCCCATTGCGAGACGCAGTGGGCCTCGTCGATGGCAAAGAGGGCGAGCGCGGCGGAGCCGTCGCCGCCCGCTCCGCCTGGCCGCGCGCCGGCGCTGCCGCCGCTGCCGTCGAGCCCCCGCAGGCGCTCGAGAAAGCCGTCGGTCATGAGCCGCTCGGGGGCGACGTAGAGCAGGTCGAGCTCGCCGCCGTGCAGGCGGGCGAGCACCCGGCGCGCCTCGCCGGCCTCGAGTGACGAGTTGTAGCAGGCGGCCCGCACGCCGGCGGCCAGCAGGGCGTCGACCTGGTCCTTCATGAGCGAGATCAGCGGCGAGACGACGATGCCCACCCCCGGTCGCACGATCGCCGGTATCTGGAAGCAGAGCGACTTGCCGCCACCGGTCGGCATGAGAACGAAGGCGTCGCCACCGGCGATCAGGTGCTCGACGATCTCGCGCTGCCAGGCCCGGAACTCGCGGAACCCGAAGACGTCGTGCAGCACGCCCGCGGCAGCGGCGCCGTCGCGGGGCGACGCTGTCAGCACGGGCGGGAGCACGGGCGGCACGGTGAGATCGAAGGGGTCGCGCGGGTCGAACGACATGCCGCGAGACTAGCACATCACCCGGACGCCGGCGGGTGCGGCGATGCGCTCCCGGCCTCCTCGCCGACACAACGCTCGGCGACGTTCGGACGGCGACGATAGGATGGCCCCTGGGGCACCGATGCAGACGGTGTGCGGATGGGTCGAGCTGGTCGAGCTGGTCGGCAAGGAGGCGCCGGCGTGATGCGCGGCAACACGTTCATGCTCGTCGCCGTCACGGCGGCAGTGCTCGGCGTGCGGCCTGGACGGCGGCCGCAGACACCGCGAGCCATCCCCCCGCTGTGCACGGCGGGGGCGCGTCCGTCGCCGCCAGCCCCGCCGTGACTGGTCCATCGGGCGCCGCGCACGATCGCGGAGCCCTCACTCCGGGCGCCTCCCTTTTGCCCTCCGCGTCGCCCTCTCCGTCGCCGTCGCCGACCGACGCGACGCCCCCGGTGACCGTGAGCCACGGAGTCGACACGCGCTGGCACCGCCGGCCGGTCGTGGTGGAGCTCGTCGCCAGCGACGACGGCTCCGGCGTGGCGTCGACGTGGTATCAGATCGACTTCGGCCCGCTCACACCCGGCGACCGCGTGGTCGTGCCCGCGCCGGCGGACCACAGAAACGACGGCGCCCACCTCGTGTCGTTCTTCTCGATCGACAACGCCGGCAATCAGGAGTCACCCCAGCAGGTGACCGTCCGGATCGACACCACACGGCCGGTCCTGCGCTGGAAAGCGGTCTCGCCGCCGGTCGTGACGACGCAGAAGACACTGACGGCGAGATGTGTCGTGCGTGAGGTCAGCGGCACGGTCGCCGTCCGCCTGCGCGTCTACGGCCAGTACGGCGGCCTCGTGCTGCGCCGTCGCGGGCCGCGCCTCGCCGCGGGCGCTCGGGCGCTGCGCGTGGCGCTCCACACGGCCGGCCGGCCGCTCGCTCCCGGCGTCTACCGGCTGCAGCTCACCCTGACCGACCAGGCCGGCAACCGCTCGACGAGCAGCCTCGAGCCGTTTCGCGACGAGCGTCCCGTGAAGGCGACGGTCACCTCCGACCTGCCCCGGGCCGGTCACCGCGTGGCCCTGACCTTCGACGACGGCAACGACGAGGCGGCCTGGTTGCGCATCGTCGAGACGCTGCGCGCCTACCACGTGCACGGCACCTTCTTCGCGCTCGGTCCGCGCGTCGTCGCCTGCGCGGCGCTCGCGCGGCGCACCATCGCGGCCGGCGACGCCATCGGCTCCCACGGCTGGACGCACACGGACATGGAGCTGCAGAGCGCGCCCCAGATCAGACGGGAGCTCGCGCTCAGCACCGCCGCCTGGTGGCGGGTCGCCCAGGTCAGTCCCGTGCCGTACATGAGGCCGCCGTACGGCGCCAGGGACGCCGCCGTACTGTCGGCCGCCGGCCGTTCGGGGTTCGAGCACGTCATGCTCTGGGACGTCGACCCTCAGGACTGGACAGGCATCGGCGCGGCCGAGGTCGCCCAGCGCGTGCTGTCGCACGTGCACCCCGGGGCGATCGTCTGCCTGCACACGCTGCCCAACACCGCCGCCGCCCTGCCTGAGATCCTGAGCGGCCTGCGGGCAATGGGCTACCGTGAGGTCTCGCTGCCCGAGCTGTTCGCCGCCGCCCGGCGGCACTGAGCGCCCGTTCGCGCCCGCTCACCGGCGCTGCTAGACGAGCCGCCGTGCGGCTACTGCCGGACGCCGACCCGCCAGACGTGGTGTGACCGCGCGCTGCGGGCGAAGTCGGGCGGCAGCGTCGCCCGGGAGAGGTCCTCGAGGTCATGATCCTGCGTCAGCGCCGCGACGTCGAAGGCGAAACGCCGTGCGTTGCAGGCGAAGATCAGCACGCCGCCGGGCTCGAGCAGGCGGCGTGCGACGAGGCGGATCAGGTCGGCGTGGTCGCGGCGCACGTCGAAGGTGGCGCGGCCCATCTTCTTGGAGTTCGAGAAGGTGGGCGGGTCGAGGTAGATCAGGCCGAAGCGGTCGTCGGTCTGGGCGACCCAGCGCAGGACGTCGGCCTCGATCACCTGGTTGCGCGACGCCTTGAGCTTGTTGAGCGCGAAGTTGCGCTCGGCCCAGGCGAGGTAGCCGCCGTTCAGGTCGACGGTCGTGGTGTGCGCGGCGCCGCCCCTGGCCGCCGCCACCGTCGCGGCGCCCGTGTAGCCGAAGAGGTTGAGGAAGCGCTGCCCGGAGGCGAGGCGAGCGAGCAGACGACGCACCTCGCGGCCGGGCAGGAACAGCCCGGTGTCGAGGTAGTCGGTGAAGTTGACGAGAAAGGCGAGCTCGCCCTCGTGGACCTCATGCTCGGTGCCGCCCGTCTTGCGGCGCTCGTACTGCGCGGTGCCGCGCTGCCGGGCGCGCACCTTCAGAAAGACGTCGCTCGCGGCCACGCCCAACACCTCGGGGACCACGCGCATGGCCTCGGCGAGGCGCGCGGCGGCCTTCGCCTCGTCGATCTCGGGCGGCGGCGCGTACTCCTGCACGTGCACCCAGCGCTCGTAGATGTCGATCGCGAGGGCGAAGTCGGGCAGGTCGCCGTCGTAGACGCGGTAGCAGCCGATGCCGGCGCGGCGCATGAACCGGCTCCAGCGCCGGGCGTTCTTGGCCAGGCGGTTGGCGAACTGCTCGACCGGAACGGACCGGGGGGTGGCGGTCGCCGCGGCCCCGATGGCCGGCGTGGCGGCCCCGGCGGCGGTCGCCGTGGCGGGTGTGGAGGTCGCGACCGGCCTGCCGGCCGGCGTGGCGGCCCCGGGGCGCCCGGATTGCGCCGGCCTGGCCGCGACGGCGCGCGCGTCGATGTCGATGCGCAGCAGCGTGCAGGGCAAAGGGCCGTTCATGAAGCGGTTGGTGCGGCGGGCGCGCAGCCCGAGGCGCTTGCCGAGATCCAGGTCGTTGACCAGGATGGCCGCCCTCCAGCCCATGAAGCCTTCGCGAAGTCGCGCGCCGAGGAGCTCGTAGAGGCGGACGAGTGCCGGGTCGGCCGGAGACGGTGCGGCATCGCGTGGCGATGCCGCACCGGCGGTCTTCCGGGCCGGCCGCGCGCCGGCGCCGAGGCGCCGGCCGTAGGGTGGGTTGGCGACGATCAGGCCGGGCACGCCGGCGGCGACGCTCGTGCCGGCGTCGCGCGGCGATGCCGCACCGGCGCCGTCACGGGAGGGAGCGGCCGTGGCGAGCTCGGCCGGCACGGCGAGCTTCGCCAGGTCGCGGGCCTCGACGCGCACGAGCTCCTGCAGACCTGCGCGTGTCACGGCGGCCCGCGCCAGGGCGACGGCGCGCGCGTCGCGGTCGTAGCCGAAGGCCACCGGCACCGATCCGCCGGCGGGCGTCGAGCGGGCCGCACGCAGGCGGGCGAGCGCCGCTGCGCGGCGCT
>DATIYD010000338.1:0-13156 GCA_035517975.1 Thermoleophilia bacterium
TTCCCGATGGCCGACGCCGAGCTCACCACGCACATGAAGAGCGTGGGCGAGGCGATGGCCATCGGCCGCACCTTCAAGGAGGCCTTCCTCAAGGCCATGCGCTCGCGCGAGCTCGACGCCGTGCCGGCGCTGCCGCTCGAGCGCAAAGCGCTGGCCGAGGCCCTGACCGTGCCCTCGTGCGAGCGGTACGAGCTCATCCTGCACGCCTTCCGCCAGGGGTTCTCGCTCGACGAGGTCCACGAGCTCACCACGGTGCCGCGCTTCTTCCTGGCCGAGCTGGCCGACATCGTCGGGCTCGAGGCCGAGGCCCGGCGGGCGGGCGGCCTGCCCGACGCCGACCTCCTGCGCCGCCTCAAGCGCTACGGTTTCTCCGACCGTCGTCTGGGCGAGCTCACGGCCACGAGCGAGCCTCAGGTGCGCGCCCGACGGATCGAGCTCGGCATGGTGCCGGTCTACAAGGCCGTCGACACGTGCGCCGCCGAGTTCGAGGCCGAGACGCCGTACTTCTACTCGACCTACGAAGACGAGAACGAGGCCGGGCCCGGCGAGCGCGAGAGCATCGTCATCTTGGGAAGCGGCCCCAACCGCATCGGTCAGGGCATCGAGTTCGACTACTGCTGCGTGCACGCCGCCATGACCGTGCGCGAGAACGGGTACGACGCCGTCATGGTCAACTGCAACCCCGAGACCGTCTCGACCGACTACGACATCTCCGACCGTCTCTACTTCGAGCCGCTCACCTTCGAAGACGTCGCCAACATCTGCGCGAACGAGCGGCCCAAGGGCGTGATCGTGCAGTTCGGCGGCCAGACGCCGCTGCGCATCGCCCACGAGCTCGAGGCGGCCGGCATCGCCATCCTGGGCACGCCACAGGAGGCCATCGACCTGGCCGAGGATCGCGGCCGGTTCGGTACCCTGCTCGACGAGCTCGGCATCACCTGTCCGACCTACGGCGTGGCGCGGGCCCGTGACGAGGCCCTGGAGATCGGCGACCGCATCGGCTACCCGTGCCTGGTGCGGCCTTCCTACGTGCTCGGCGGCAGGGCCATGGAGATCGTGTATTCCAGCGCCGAGCTCTCGCGTTACGTCGACACCGCGGTCAGCGCCAGCGCCGACCGTCCGATCCTGATCGACAAGTTCCTGGAAGACGCGATCGAGGTCGACGTCGACGCCCTCTCCGACGGCGACGAGGTCTACATCGGCGGCATCATGCAGCACGTCGAAGAGGCCGGCGTGCACTCGGGCGACTCCTCGTGCGTGCTGCCCTCGATCTCGCTCGGCGAGGGCACACTCGAACAGGTGCGCCGCCAGACGCGCGCTCTGGCCCGCGCGCTCGGCGTGCGCGGCCTCATGAACGTGCAGTACGCCTACCAGAACTACGAGCTCTACGTGCTCGAGGTCAATCCGCGGGCCTCTCGCACCGTGCCCTTCGTGAGCAAGGCGACCGGCGTGCAGCTCGCCAAGCTGGCCACCCGCATCATCCTCGGGGCCAGCCTCGCCGAGCTCGACCCACCGCACCGCCGTGTGCCGCGCCACGTGAGCGTCAAAGAGGCCGTCATGCCGTTCAACCGCTTTCCCGGAGCCGACTACCGCCTCGGTCCCGAGATGAAGGCCACCGGCGAGGTCATGGCGGTCGCCGACACCTTCCCGCAGGCGTTCGCCAAGGCCCAGGCCGCCGCCGGCGCCCCGCTGCCCACCGAGGGCACCATCTTCGTGTCGGTGTGCGACCCCGACAAATCGGCGGCCACCATCCTCGGCCAGCGGCTGCACGGTCTGGGGTTCACCATCCTCGCGACGCGCGGCACGGCCCGCGCCCTGCAGAGCCTGGGCGTCCCGACCATCGAGGTGAACAAGGTGACCGAGGGCACGCCCCACGTCGTCAACCTGATCGAGGAAGGCCGTGTCGACTTCGTCGTCAACACGCCCTACGGGCGCGGGGCGCGCAGCGACGGCTACGAGATCCGCCGGGCGGCCCTCGAGAAGGGCGTACCCTGCATCACCACGCTGGCCGGCGCCTCCGCCGCCGTCTCGGCGATGGAGGCCGCGCTGCGACCGCGCGTGACGGTGCACTGCCTGCAGGATCTCCACCAGGCGGAGGAGGGGGAAGGGGCGTCGCGATGAGCGCCCCGTCACCGTCGCACGGCGAGGAGACCTGCTCTGCCGCCATGAGCGGCCGGTACCGGGTCGTCGACCGGCGCTCCTTCGGGCCATACGCCCTGCTCAGCGTGCTGGCGCCGCCGATGGCCGCGGTGGCACGACCCGGCCAGTTCGTCATGGTCGCCGTGCCGGGGCCGCAGTTCCGCTTGCGCCGGCCTCTGTCGATCCACTCGGTCGAGGGCGAGCGTCTGCGCCTGCTGGTCGAGCCCCGTGGCGAGGGTACGCGCGAGCTGGTCGCGGCCGGGGTCGCCGACGTGCTGGCGCTGGCCGGACCTCTCGGCAACGGGTTCCCGCTCGACGAGCTCGAGGCGGCGCTGCTCGTCGGCGGCGGCATCGGCGTGGCGCCGCTGCAGTTCGTGGCCGACGACCTGCGCCGCCGCGGCGTGCCGGTGACGGCGGTGTTCGGCTTTCGCGACGATGCGCAGGCGCGCCTCGCCGGCGCCTTCGAGATCGGCGACCTCTGGGTGGCGACCGACGACGGTTCGGTCGGCCGGCGCGGCACCGCGGTCGAGCTGGCGCGCGACGTGAAGGCGGGGCCGCGGGCGAGCGTGCTCGCCTGCGGCCCCGCCCCCATGCTCGCCGCCGCTCGGGCCTGGGCAGCCGAGGCCGGCCTGTCGGGGTACGCCTCACTCGAAGCCCACATGGCCTGCGGCACCGGCGCCTGCCACGGCTGCGTCGTGCCGACCAGCAGAGGCTACCTGCGGGTCTGTGTCGAGGGGCCGGTCTTCCCGTTCGACCTGCTGGTCGACGAGCCGTCGACCGTCCCGCCTGAAGGGCGGCCGGCCGGCCGTGACGAGGGATCGCAAGCCGGCCGTGACGAGCGACCGTCGACCGGCCCGATCGGGGGACCGCCATGAGCGCGCCGGGCAACGGCCGGCCCGATCTCTCCGTGCGCCTGGCAGGCGTGCCGCTGGCCCACCCGGTGGTGAACGCCTCGGGCACGTTCGACGTGCTCGAGACCGCGCGCACCTTCGGCCGGCAGGCCCTGACGCCCCCGGCTTTCGCGGCGTACGTGCCCAAGACGGTCACCCTCGAGCCGCGCACCGGGAACCCGCCGCCGCGGGTGACCGAGACCGCGGCCGGCATGATCAACGCCGTGGGCCTGCAGAACCCGGGCGTCGCGGCCTGGCTCGACGAGCTGCCGCTGCTCGCCGCGCTGCCGGTGCCGGTGATCGTCAACATCGGCGGCGCCCGTCCGGCGGACTACCTCGAGGTCCTGCGGCGCATCGAGGAGGCGCTGGCCGGCGACCAGTCTGAGCACCCGGACGTCGTGGGCTACGAGCTCAACGTCTCGTGCCCGAACGTGGGGAGGGGGGGACTCGCGATCGGCACCGAGGCTCGCGAGACGGCCGCGCTGACGGCGGCCGCCCGCGCGCTCACCCGTCGGCTCGTCATCGTCAAGCTCACTCCCAACGTCGCCGACGTGGTGGCCATCGCCCGGGCGGCGGCCGAGAACGGCGCCGACGCGGTCTCGCTGGTCAACACGCTGCAGGCGCTGGTGCTCGATCCGGTGCGCCTGGTGCCGTACCTCGGCCATCGCACGGGCGGACTCTCGGGGCCGGCCATCAAACCTGTCGCGCTGCGCATGGTGTGGGAGGTCGCAAGCGCGCTCGAGGTGCCCATCATCGGCATGGGCGGCATCGCAAGCGGGCGCGACGTGCTCGAGTTCGTGGCCTGCGGGGCCACGGCGGTCGCCGTCGGCTCGGTCAACTTCACCGATCCCGACGCCGCGCGGCGCATCGTCGCCGAGCTCGAGCACGAGCTGCGCCAACGCGGCGTGCACGAGCTCGCCGCGCTGCGCGGCTGCGCCCTCGAGCGTGGGTGAAGGCCGCCGTCCGCTCCGGGCGGCCCGACGATTCCGCCGCTAGCGTCGCCATTTCCGGCGGCAATCGGCGCTTGAACGCCACCCGCGGGTTCACCTATACTTGGCTCCGCCCATGCAGATGCCCGCCAAACAGCTCAACATCGCCCCAGAGCGCTCGCTCGATCAGCGCATGGACGCCCTCAAGCGCGCCAACGTGGTGCGCAGCAAGCGCGCCCGGCTCAAGGTCGACCTCAAGCGGGGCACAGTCACCCTCGGCTCCGTGCTGCGCGAGCCGCCCGAGTTCCTGCTGACCGCCAAGGTGATCGATCTCCTCATGGCGGCGCCCAAGTGCGGCCGCGTCAAGTCGGCGCGCATCATGGAGCAGTGCCGGGTGAGCCCGAGCAAGACGGTCGGCGGCCTGTCCGACCGCCAGCGCACCGAGCTGCTCGGTTTCTTCGGGAGCTGACGATCCCGTCGGTCTTCGTCGTCTCGGGGCCGTCGGGCGCCGGGAAGGGGACCGTGATCAGCCTCGTGCGCGAGGCTCTTCCCGACGTCGTGACCTCCGTCTCGGCCACCACGCGCGCTCCACGACCGGGAGAGGCCGACGGCCGTCACTACCGCTTTCTGTCCACGCCTCAGTTTCGCCGCGAGATCGAGGCGGGCAACTTCCTCGAGTGGGTAGACTACGGTGGGAACCTCTACGGCACGCTGCGCGCCGACGTGGATGCCAAGCTCGCCCAGGGCTATGATGTCATCCTCGAGATCGAGCTGCAGGGCGCGCGAGCAATACGGCGGGCCATGCCGGACGCGACGCTGATCTTCGTCGCGCCGCCGTCGGCTACCGAGCTGGCGAGGCGCCTGCAGGGCCGGGCGACCGACTCCGCCGCCGCGATCGCCCGACGGCTCGAGATCGCCAAGGCCGAGATCGCGGCGGAGCACGAGTTCGACGTCGTCGTCGTCAACGACGAGGCGCGGCGGGCCGCCGCCGAGATCATCGCCGTCATCGCGCAGCGGCGCGACGACGAGACACGACACAAAGGAGACTAGTGGACCGTCCTCGCATCGACGAGCTGCTGCCACGGGCAGGCAACTCACGCTACTCGCTCACCATCATCGCCGCCAAGCGGGCGCGGCAGATCAACAACTACTACAACTCGCTCGGCGAGGGCATGTTCGACGAGTTCCCGCCGCCGCTCGTGACCTCGCGCAGCAAGAACCTGCTCACCATCGCCTTCGAGGAGATCGCCGAGGGCAAGATCGACTTCTCGAGCAAGGGCTGAAGGCGCGTACGCGGCCATGAGCACGGTCGAGGCCCATCCGCCGCAGCGCCACGTGCTCGTCGGCGTGAGCGGCGGCATCGCCATCTACAAGGCCGTCGAGCTCGTCCGCCTGCTCGCCAAGGAGGGTTTTGGCCCCGCCGTGGTGGCCACCGAGGCCAGCAAGCGCTTCATCATGCCGCTCACCTTCGCGGCCGTGGCGCGCGCCGCCGTCTTAGACGACGAGAGCTCGTGGCAGCCGTCGGGTGGCTGGTTCGAGCACATCGATGCCGCCCGTCGGGCCGACGTCATGGTGGTGGCCCCCGCGACGGCCAACACGGTCGCCAAGCTCGCGACCGGCCTGGCCGACAACCTCCTCTCGGCCATCTACCTGGCCTTCCGCGGCCCCGTCATCGTGGCCCCCACCGCCAATTGGGCCATGTACGAGCACGAGGCGACACGGCGCAACCTCGAGATCCTCGCCGCGCGCGGCGTCGAGGTGCTGCCGACCGGCATCGGCGACCTCGCCTGCGGCGAGGAGGGCGCCGGCCGCATGGCCTCGCCCGACACGATCATGGCCGCCGTGCGTCGCGCCTTCGCCGGCCTGGCCGCCGGTCCACTCGCCGGCCGCAAGGTCGTGGTCACGGCGGGCGGCACGCGCGAGGCGATCGACGCCGTGCGCTACATCGGCAATCGCTCGAGCGGCAAGATGGGCCGCGCCACGGCCGACGAGGCCTACCTGCGCGGCGCCGACGTCGTGCTGATCACGACGCAGCCCGGCGCCGAGACGCCGTACCGGTGCATCGCCGTCGAGAGCGCCGCCGAGATGGCCGATGCCGTCGTCGCGCAGTCCGCCGACGCGGC
This sequence comes from Thermoleophilia bacterium, assembly GCA_035517975.1. Classification (GTDB taxonomy): domain Bacteria; phylum Actinomycetota; class Thermoleophilia; order UBA2241; family UBA2241; genus Bog-752. The sequence goes on from DATIYD010000338.1 coordinate 6,082, forward strand.
CGTGCTCGTCATGGCGGCCGCCGTGGCCGACTACCGTCCCGCCTCGGTCGCGGCGGGCAAGCTCTCGCGCAGCGACTCGCCCGAGCTCACCCTGTCGCTCGTGCCCACGGTCGACGTGCTGTCCCAGGCCGCCCGCCCGGGGCTCGTCCGCGTGGGGTTCGCCGCCGAGGCCGGGCCCCTCATCGACAGAGCGCGGGCCAAGAAGGCGGCGAAGAAGGTCGACCTGCTGGTCTTCAACGACATCCTGGCGGCCGGCGTCGGCATCGGCTCCGACGAGAACGAGATCACCATCCTCACGGCCGATCGCGAGGTGCACGTGCCACGCACGGCCAAGACGGCCTGCGCCCGCGCCATCCTCGACCAGGTCGAGGCGGTCCTTCCCGGCCGGTGACGCCGTGGACGTCCGCCTGGTAGGCAAGGTTCGGCGGTCGCAGGCGAGCGCCGCCGGCACGACACCCAGGAGGTCGGCGCCATGAGCGTCTCTCCCGCCGCACGCGAGCAGGTCGCCGGTCTCATCGCCGGCTCGGTCGCAAACGAGCATCTGCGCCGCCACATGCTGGCCACCGAAGCGGTCATGCGCGGTCTCGCCGAGCACCTCGGGCACGACCCGGCCGTCTGGGGCCTTGCCGGCCTCGCCCACGACCTCGACGCCGAGGAGACGGCCGGCGAACCCGGCCGGCACGGCGCGCGGGCCGCGGAACGCCTCGCCGAGCTGGGTCTGCCGACCGAGCTCGTCCACGCCGTCGCCGCCCACAATCCCGAGACGGGCACGACGGCCGACGACCCGATCGACGTGGCTCTGATCGCGGCCGATCAGACGACCGGCCTGATCACGGCCGCCACGCTGGTGCGGCCCGATCGCGACCTCACCCAGGTCAAGCTGTCCTCGGTGCGCAAGCGCATGCGCGAGGGCGCGTTCGCCCGGGGTGTCGATCGCGCCTCCATCCAGCGCTGCGCCGAGCTCGGTCTCGAGCTCGACGAGTTCCTGTCGATCGCGCTCGCCGCGATGCAGGGCATCGCTCCCGAGCTCGGTCTGGCCGGCGAGTGACGGGCGACAGCGCGTCCGACCGTCACGACGAGGTCGAACGCGCCTACGACTACTTCCAGACCGGCCGACGGTTCCTGGCCGAGCGCCGGCCGGCGCAGGCCGCGATGTACCTCGAGCGAGCGCTGCGCCTCGAGCCCGACAAGAACTCCGTGCGCGAGGCGCTCGGGCGCTCGTACTACGCCCTCGGACGCTACGAGGTCGCGGCGCGCGAGTTCGGCGAGCTCCTGGGTCGGGCCCCGGCCAACGACTACGCCCACTTCGCGCTGGCGCGCTGTCTGCTGAAGCTGGGCGACGTGCCGGGCGCGCGTCGCGAGGCGCGCCTGGCGGTGGCCATGTCGCCCGGTAACGACGACTACCGACGGGCCCTCGACGACTGTCTGGCGGCCGGCTAGCCACACCGGCCACCCGGCCGGGCGCGCGCCGCGGCGGCCTACGTCCCGGAGACGTCGCCGGGTGCGCCCTGCGGGGCGGCCTGTGGCGCGGGGGCGCCCGGGCCGGCGTGCGCCATGGCGAGCAGGATGTCGATGCGCTTCTGGATCGGCGGGTGCGTGTCGAACAGGCCGGCCGTCTCCTTGGTCTTGCGCCCCTTGAGCGGGTTGGCTATGAACAGATGCGCCGTCGCGCGGGTGGCGACGCGCAGCGAGTTCGGATCGGCGGCGATCTTCTGCAGGGCGTGGGCCAGGCCCAGCGGGTTGCGGGTGAGCTCGACCCCGCTCGCGTCGGCCAGATACTCGCGATGGCGCGAGATCGCCATCTGCACGAGCAGGGCGAAGAACGGCGCGAGGATGGCCAGCACGATGGCGATCAGGAAGAAGATCGCGCCGGCGCCGCCGCTGTTGTTGCTGTCGCGTCGCCCGAAGCCGCCGAAGATGGTCGAGCGCAGGAAGAAGTCGGCGATCAGCGCGATCATCCCGACGAGCACGCCGACCAGTGTGGCGAAGCGGATGTCGAAGTTGCGCACGTGCGACATCTCGTGAGCGATCACGCCCTGAAGCTCGTCGCGGCTCATCATCTGCAGCAGTCCCGCCGTCACCGCGACCGAGGCGTGCTTCGGGTCGCGCCCGGTGGCGAAGGCGTTGGGAGCGGCGTCGTTGATCACGTAGACGGCCGGCATGGGGATGCCGGCAGCGATCGACATCTCCTCGACGACGTCCCACAGGACGGGCGCCTGCTGGCGGGTGACCTGCTGCGCGTGGCTCGCGGCCAGGACGATGCCGGCTCCGCCGTAGTAGCCGATCAGGCTCCAGACGATGGCCACGATGCCGAACACGCCGAGTAACCCGATACCCGCCGTGTAGGTGCGAAAGTAGGCGACCCCGATGGCGAAGCCGAGGGTGAGCAGCACGGCCACGATGATCGCGACCAGAAGGACCGAGTCGCGTTTGTTGCGCGCGATCTGTTCGTACATGTCGGCCTGCCTGCCCCTTTACTGGGTCGGCGGCTGCGGCGGCGCGGGGGGCTGCACAGGCGGCGTCTGCGGCGGCTGGGCCTGCGGCGGCGCGGGCTGCTGCATCTGCACGGCGGGCGCCATGCCGAGATCGACCTTGGGCACCTCTTTGTCGGCGGCATCGCCTTCGAAGAACTGGCGGGCGCTGAAGTTGAACATGCCGGCGATGGTGTTGGCCGGGAACGACTGGATCTGCGTGTTGTAGCTCATCACGCTGTCGTTGTAGAACTGGCGCGCGAACGAGATCTTGTTCTCGGTCGTGGTGAGCTCTTCCTGCAGCGAGATGACGTTCTGGTTTGCCTTCAGGTCGGGATAGTTCTCGACCACGGCGAACAGCGAGCGCAGCGTGTTGGTCAGCGTGTTCTCGGCCTGCGCCTGGGCGGCGGGCCCCTGCGCGCCGGCGGCCACCGCGGCGGCCCGTGCGTTGGTCACCTTGGTGAGGGTGTCCTGCTCGAACTGCATGTAGCCCTTGACCGACTCGACCAGGTTGGGGATGAGGTCGTGCCGGCGCTTGAGCTGCACGTCGATCTGGCTCCAGGCGTTGTCGACCTGGTTGCGGCGCCGCACGAGGCCGTTGTAGGTCGCCCACAGCGCGATGGCCAGTATGACGACGATCACGATCACCACGATGACAGCAATCACAACGTCTGCTCCTTTGATGTGGTGGGCCCGCGCGACGGGGATCGCCCCGCGCGACAGGTGTTGTCCGTGCGCACTATCGTCATTCTACGTCACAGACGTGAGCCGCGAGGGAACAGAAGGACCGACGGCCTCGGGCCCGACTGTAGGTTTGCCCGCCGCAGGGAGATGCTATGCTGACCGCCATGGATCCCGATCGCTGCGCCCGCCCCGTGTGCTCATGACGCGGGGTCTTGCGAAGGTGCTGGCCGCCTGTGCCGCGATCGTCGTGCTGGCCGTCGCCGGCTTCGGCGTGGTGCACGCGCGGGCCGCGGCCGGAGGTCCCGTCCGTCTCGTCGCCCTGCCGACGGGCGCCCCGGCCGCCTCGCCCTCGAGCGGCCCCACGCAGGCGCCGGTGCCGCGCTGGCAGGTGCTGAAGGCGGTCGGTCCGGTGGTCGCCTACCGGAGGCCCTCGACGTCGGCCCCGGTCAAGGCTCGCTTCGCCAGTACGACCGCCAGCGGCTATCCTTCGGTGTTCCTCGTCAAGGGCGTGCGTGTCGTCGGCGACACCACCTGGTATCACGTCTGGCTGCCGATCCGCCCCAACGAGAGCCGCGGCTGGATCAAAGAGGGCGGCGTGTCCGTCTACACCACGACGGCGCGCATCGTGATCAGACTTGGCGCGCGCCGCTTGACCGTCTATCTGCGCGGCCGGCCGGTGGCCCACTTCACGGTCGCCGTGGGCATGCCGCAGCTGCCCACGCCCACCGGGGTCTACTACATCAATCAGAAGCTGCGGCCCACGACCTCGGGCGGACCCTTCGGGGTGCTGGCGCTGGGTATCAGCGCGTTCCAGCCCAGGCTGCCGTCGTGGCCGCTGGGCGGGCCCGTCGCCATCCACGGCACCAACCAGGACTATCTCATCGGCCAGGCCGTGAGTCACGGCTGCGTGCGCATGCACAACGCCGACGTGCTGCGCGTGAGCGCCCTGGTCCCCACGGGCAGCCCGGTGGTCATCCTCAAGTAGCGACGTCCCCGGCGGCAAGCGCGCGAGGGGCGCGGGCGGGGTGGCCGGCAGGGCCGCCCCGCCCGCGCCCCTCGCTTACGCGTGAGCGCCGGGTGACGAGTCGCGTCTTACCAGTACTCGCCCTGGATCAGCTGCATGTCCTTAGCCTTGCACTTGGGGCAGGTGTACGAGTGGGCCTTCTCGAGGAAGAAGAGCTGGCTGCCGCAGTCGGCGCAGTGGAACTCGTCGACCATGATGTCGGCGCCGGTCAGGTCGACCGACGCGATCGTCTTGCAGGTGACGCAGACGGCCGGCATGAAGCGCTTGCGCGGGTCGTTGACGCTGACACCCCAGCGGATGCTCTCGGCGGTGTAGCCGCAGTCGCGACAGACGAACGTGGTGAATTCTCCCATGCCGGTGATCCCCGCTCTCTCGCTCGGCCGACCGTCGCTTCAGCCGGCTGCCGGTTCCCAGTGTGCCGCCATACGGTATCGGCACGATTGCCCCGCTCATTGAGCGAAAAGCGGCCGTCGCGGAAGGGGCGCGCCTCGTTGATTAGTCTTCGAGGCGGGTGGTATATACTTATCCGGACCAACACGACAACCGGGAGGCGAAGGCTTTCGAGAAGTGGGTGCGAGTCGCCCACTTTTGTTTTGTGGAGATGAGTGAGCGCGAGAGGCAAAGCATCGTCGCAGAGATCGAGACGACACTCGCGGGGCAGTTCCCCGATATCGAGGTCGTCGACGTCGACGTGCAGGGCGGCCGCGGGGCGCGCCTGACCGTCTACGTCGATCGGCCCGGCGGCGTCGATCTCGAGCTCTGCGAGGCGGTGACACGCGCCCTCGACGACTTGCGCGAACGGTACGCGCTCGAGGTCTCGTCGCCCGGGCTCGATCGCCCACTGCGCACCCCGGCCCACTTCGCCCGCGCGAGCGGCGAGAGGGTGTACGTCAAGACCGCCGATCGGCTCGACGGGCGAGCGGTCTTCCGGGGCCGGCTCACCGGGTCGGATCCCACCGTCGTCTCGCTCGTGCTCGACGAGGGCGACGCGGTCGACATCCCGTTCCACACGATAGCGAAGGCCCACGTGATCTTCGAGTTCGACGACAACGGAGGGCACCAATGAGCAGAGAGATCATCGACGCTCTACGCCAGATAGAGAAAGAGAAGGGCATCAGCGCCGAGACGCTCCTGTCGGCGCTCGAAGACGCGCTGCACTCCGCCTACCGCAAGACCCCCGACGCCGTCGAGACGGCCAAGGTCGAGATCGACCCTGAGACCGGCGATATCCAGGTGTTCCAGCTCATCTTCCCGGAGCACGTCGACGTCGAGTCGCTCAAGGTGCGCAACGAGGAGGGCGAGGAGATCGGCATCGACCTGTCGTCGGTCGACGAGTCCGAGATCGAGCGCCACGAAGTGACGCCCGACAACTTCGGGCGCATCGCCGCGCAGACCGCCAAGCAGGTGATCCTGCAGCGCATCCGCGAGGCCGAGCGCGACCTCATGTACGACGAGTACGTCGACCGGGTCGGTGACATCGTCACCGGCATCGTGCAGCAGAGCGACCAGCGCTACACGCTCGTCGACCTGGGCCGCGTCGAGGCCCTGCTGCCCAAGAGCGAGCAGGTCGACACCGAGCGCTACGAGCACGGCGCCCGCGTCAAGGCGATCATCATCAAGGTGCAGAACTCGACCAAGGGTCCGCAGGTCATCCTCTCGCGGCGCTCCGACGATCTCGTCCGCCGCCTGTTCGAGCTCGAGGTGCCCGAGATCTCCGACGGCCTCGTCGAGATCAAGAACGTCGCCCGCGAGCCCGGCTTTCGCTGCAAGATCGCGGTCATCTCGCACACCGACGGGGTCGACCCGGTCGGCGCCTGCGTGGGCCCGCGCGGCTCGCGCGTGCGCATGGTGGTCAGCGAGCTGCGGGGCGAGCGCATCGACATCGTGCCCTACAACGACGAGCCCGCACGCTTCGTGGCCAAGGCCCTCTCGCCGGCTCGCGTGCGCGAGGTGCTGGTCGACGACGAAGGTCGCTCGGCCACCATCATCGTGCCCGACGACCAGCTTTCGCTGGCCATCGGCAAGGAGGGCCAGAACGCGCGCCTGGCCAGCAAGCTCACCGGCTGGCGCATCGACATCAAAAGCCAGAGCGAGATGGCCGACAACGAGAGCGAGCTCGTCTACGCCGACGACGGCGACGACGGCGGCGGTCACTGCGTGGCCGTCATGTCCAACGGCAAGCGCTGCCCGAACATGGCCCTGCCCGGCAGCCGATACTGCGGCATCCCCGCGCACCAGAAGCTGGCCGAGGCCGAGACCGAAGGTCAGGTGGCGGCCGAGTGACCGGCACGGTACAGACGGCCGTCCCGCGGCGCACCTGTGTCGGATGCCGCCGGGTGGCACCGAGCGCCGACCTCGTGCGGCTGACGCTGCGCGACGGCAACGTCGTGCTCGCGGCGCGGCGGCCGGTCGGACGCGGCGCCTGGCTGTGTCCCGAGCCTGCCTGTCTCGAACAAGCGGAGCGCAGGCGCGCGATCGATCGCGCCCTGCGCGCCCGCGTGTCCATCGACGACGATCTGCGCAGGCGCTTCACCAGCGTCTGCGAGCAGCGAAAGGCGGTGATGTGAGTGGCCCGCATGAAACCCGTCGCTGAGGTCGCCCGCGAGAGAAACACGACGATCGAAGACGTACTCGTCCACCTGAAGCGCGCCGGCATGGAGCTCGCCGACGGCCAGACCGAGGTCGACGAGGACATCGTCGACAAGGCCTTCGCCTCGACGTCCAGCGGAGCTCGCAGGGCGCGGCCGGGCGGCGGCGGCGGCAATCGCCGCCGGCGCGTGGTGATCGACGCCCAGGCGTCGCGGCGCGGACCCGGGCCGCAGAACGACCGCCGCGGCCGGCGCGACCGCCATCAGCAGGGCGACCGTTCCGAGGCGACGCCGGTCGCGCCGCCCGA
>DATIYD010000339.1:0-3692 GCA_035517975.1 Thermoleophilia bacterium
CGCCCGGGGTGAGCGGGGTGGGCAGCGATGCGACTCGAACCTGGCGCCGGCGCTCCGGCGCCGTCTCGCGCTGGCGGGGTCATCGCGTCGACCGGGCCGCGGACCTAGGCATCTGCGTCGGCCGGCACGGCGGCGGCAGCCTCACCGGCCTCGGAAGCCTCACCGGTGAGAGCCCCGCTCGCGCCGTCCCGGCCGGCCGCTGCTGCCGCGCGCGCGGCGCTGTCCATCTCTTCGTGGCCGGCGTGCTCGCCGAGCCGGCGTCCGGTCATGAGGCCGGGAATGACCGCCAGCAGCGCGGCCAGCGCGGCCGCGTAGAACGGCCAGGCGAACGACTTGGCGACGTTGTCTTTGTAGATCGCCTTGACGTGGGCGACCATCTGCTGCTCGCCGATGGCCTGGGCCGAGCCCGCCGGCGGCTGCGGCAGTCCCTGCAGCGGGTTGGTGGGCATCGCCGTGGTGGCGTCGCCGCCGCCGGAGCGAGCGACCTTGGCGGCGGTGCTCTCGATCTTGGCGACGATCAGCGGCTTCGCCGCGGCGGGGATCTGCGGCTGCGCCCTGATGTAGGCGACGGCCTGGTTGGTCGCCGTCTGGGCGTTCGTCGCGGCCGTGTGGGCGAGGATGGCGACGAGCACGGCGACGCCCAGCGTGAAGCCGATCTGGCGCAGCGTGTTGAGCGAGCCCGAGCCGACGCCGCGGACCGCGGCCGGCAGCGAAGCCATCGAGGCCGCCGAGAGCGTCGGCATGGCGAAGCCCATGCCGACGCCGATGAAGGCGATGCGCCACATGATCTGCACGACCGTGGCCGAACCGTTCAGCTGCGCCAGCAGAACCAGCCCGATGGTGAAGGCGAGGGCTCCCACGACCGCCGGGATGCGGGGGCCGATGCGATCGGCGAGGCGTCCGGCGTTGGGCGCGATGACCAGGGCGATCACCGGCATGACGGTAAGAGCCTCGGCCGCGCGCAGCTCGGAGTAGCCCAGGACGTTGACCATGAAGATGACGACGAGCAGGAACGTGCCGCCCATCGCCATGCCCATGAAGCAGATGGCCGTGTTGGCGGCGGTGAACGAACGGATGCGCAGGAGCTTCAGGGGGAACATGGGGTGGCTCGTGCGCGCCTCCCACCAGAAGAACACCGGAAGGCAGGCGATGCCGGCGACGAGCAGGGCGACGATGGCCGGCGAGCTCCATCCCCACGAGTTGCCCTGCACGAGGCCGAGCGTGAACAGCAGCAGGCCCACGCCGGCGATCACGATGCCGGGGATGTCGATGCCGCCCTCGACGCTCGCGCCCCTGGCGCGTCGCGGGATGACGAGGGCGGCGAAGACGATCGCCGCGAGACCGATCGGCACGTTCACGAAGAAGATCCAGTGCCAGTTCCCGTAGGTGACGAGCAGGCCGCCCATGGTCGGGCCCACGGCCGCCGCGGCGGTGCCGAGCGCGCCCCACAGGCCCACGGCCATGCCCTGCTGCCGTCGCGGAAAGACGCCGAGCAGGATGGCCAGGGAGATCGTCAGGAGCGCCGCGCCGCCCAGGCCCTGACCGGCGCGGAAGGCGATCAGCCAGTAGATGTTGGGCGCCAGGCCGCAGAGCAGGGAGAACGCGGTGAACGTCACGAGGCCGAAGATGAAGACGCGCTTCTGACCGTACTTGTCGCCGATGCGGCCGAGCGACAGGAACGACACCGCGAGCACGAGGCTGTAGGCGTTCAGCACCCAGGAGGCGTGGGCGAGGTTGGTGTGAAGGTCGGGGATGATGCGCGGCATGGCGATGTTGACGATGGTCACGTCGAGCAGGGCCATGAACATGCCGATCGAGACGGCGACCAGGATCCACCACTTGCGCGGGTGGCCCTGCTCGAGTGCGGCGGTGGGGGCGGGCGCGCCGGCGGAGGGGGCGGAGGTGCTCACGGCGATGCTCCTTCGTGGTCGGCGGCCGACGGGCCGCGGGGGGACCTCACAAGGGAATTCTACAACCGTTGAATTCTTGGTCAACCGGGCGGCGTTGCCGGAGCGGCTGGCCGGCACGCCGCCGGCGTCGTAGCATCTGACGAGTCGTCGACGAAGGAGCGTGGTGTCGTGAAGGTGATCGTGCGACCGCCGGGCGAGGCGTTTCGCCGCGCGCTGTCCGAGCATCCCGACAGGGCGTCCATCGATCCCGGGGCGGCGCGACGCGAGCATGCCGCCTTCGTCGCGGCGCTGCGCGAGGCCGGCGTCGAGGTGGCGCCCCTGCCGGCCGACGACGAGCTGCCCGACGCCTGCTTCGTCTCCGATGTGCTGCTCACGCTGCCGCGAGCCGACGAGCCCGGCGGCCGCGCCGTGCTGGCCGTCGCCACCAGGCCGGGCGCGCCTGCTCGCCGGCCCGAGGTGGCGGCCGTGCTCGCTCTGGCCCGAAGCCTCGTCGAGCCGTCCTGCCGGCTGGCCGAGCTTCGCGACCCGGCGACACTCGACGCCGGCGATGTGATCGTCTACGGCGACCGCGTTGCGATCGGCGTCTCCGGGCGCACCAACCGCGAGGGAGCGGGGCGCCTCGCCGAGCTCGTGCGCACCGCAGGCTATCGCCCCTTCCTGTGTCCGGTGGAGGGGCGCCTGCACCTGGCGACCTGGGTCACCGTCGTGCGCCCGGACCTGCTGGTCGGCGTCGCCGGCGGCTTTGCGTCGCTCGATGCCGGCGGGCCCGACGTGGCGCCGGCCGGCGAGATCGGGCGCATCGTGCTGCCCGACGACGAGGTCGTGGCCGCGAACGTGCTGCCGCTCGGCGGCCGCGTGTTCGTGCCGGCCGGCTGCCCGCGAGCGGCCGCCGCGCTCCGCGCCGCCGGCGAGCGCGTTGTCGAGCTCGAGCTGGACGAGTTCACCAAGGCCGACGGCGGACCCACCTGTCTCGTCGCGCACGTCTTCTGACAGCCGCCCGCGCTTTCAAGTTTCGCGGCGCGTCTGTCGACTAGCAGAAGAGAAGGCGCGCGCGACAAGGGGTCGCAAGGCAACGGTGTGCGGTCGAGGGGCGAACCGCTCGCCGGGCTCATGCCGAGCGCGCGCGAAAAGCAGGCGCGCGGAGAACGCCGGATGGCTGGTGGAACACGCGACGAGACCGCCGAGCGGTTCCTCGTCGACGTCGATCAGGAGAAGCTGCGGGCGCAAGCCCTGCTCGCGCTGGTCGACGCCGCCCTGGGCGCGATCGACGAACTGGGCGCCGACAAGGCCCTGCCCCTCATCTGCGCCCGCCTGCTGCGCGCCATGGACTGCACGACCGCCGTGCTCTCCCTCGTCGATTTCGGTCGCGACACGCTCGAGTCGGTCGCCGGCTTCGACGTGAGCGGCGTGCGCACCGCCGTGCGCGGCTCGCGCTCGCTCTCCGCCGATCCGACCGCGGCGCGCGTCATCGGCGAGCGCGAGCCCCTCTTCGCCACGCCCGATCCCATCGCCGCCGACTCGGCCCAGGTGCTCGCGCCGGCCGCTCAGATCGAGGGCGGCTGGCTGGCTCTGCCTCTGCTGCTGCAGGGTGAGAGCATCGGCATGATCGAGCTGCTGGCCGGTCATCGCGAGCGGCGTTACACCGCCGGCGAGCTCGTGCTCGCCCAGGGCGTCTGCGCGAGCATCGCCCGCGCCGTGGCCGAATCGCCGGCCTTCGCCAAGTTCCGGCCGGCCGCCACGTCGGTCTCCGACGGCGAGGGCGGCGCGCGGGCCGGCGCAGCC
>DATIYD010000340.1:0-12609 GCA_035517975.1 Thermoleophilia bacterium
CGGCGATACGTCCCAGGGCATCCGCGCCGGGTTCGAGGCCGCCCACCAGCCGTCCTTGTACATGGCGCGGCTGCCGAACATCTCGAAGTACTGCATCGTGTGTCGCTCGGCGGCCGTCGCGTCGTCGAGGCTGAACAGGAAGCTGGTGCCGTCCATCGGCTCCTGCTCGATGCCGTCGACGACCTTGGGCTCGGGGATGCCGGCCGCCTCGAGGATGGTCGGGCCGATGTCGACCACGTGGGTGAACTGCGAGCGCATCGTGGCGTCGGGCTTCAGCCGATCCGGCCAGGCGACGACCATCGGGTCACGGGTGCCGCCGAGGTAGGCGGCGACCTGCTTGCCCCAGCGGAACGGCGTGTTGCAGGCGTGGGCCCAGGCGCAGGCGATGTGGGGCGCGGTGTGCGGGCCGCCGAGCGCCTCGGCGCCGCCGTACTTCTCGATCAGCTTCAGCTGCTCGTCGGCGTCGAGCACGAGGCCGTTCAGGAAGGTGAGCTCGTTGAAAGAGCCGGTGACCGTGCCCTCCATGCTGGCGCCGTTGTCGCCCCAGATGTAGAAGATCAGCGTGTTGTCGAGATCGCCCATCTCCTCGAGCGAGTCGAGCAGCCGGCCCACGTTCCAGTCGGCGTTCTCCTGATAGCCGGCGTAGACCTCCATCTGGCGGGCGTAGAGCTTCTTCGCGGAGTCCGAAAGCGAATCCCAGGCCGGCAGGCCTTCGGGGCGCTCGGTGAGCTCGGTATCGGGCGGCACGATGCCGAGCTTCTTCTGCCGTGCGAGCGTGGCCTCGCGCAGCTTGTCCCAGCCGTCGTCGAACCTGCCCTTGTACTTGTCGGCCCAGGCCGTGGCGACGTGGTGCGGGGCGTGCGCACAGCCGGTGGAGTAGTACATCATCCACGGTTTGACGGCGTCCTGGGCGCGCACGGCGTGCAGCCACTCCACGGCCTTGTCGGTGATGTCGTCGGGGAAGTAGTAGAGCTTGCCGTCCTTGCCCTCGGGCACGCCGAGGGTGGCGTTGTCCTGGGTGATGATCGGATCGTACTGGCCGGCGGCGCCGGAGAGGAAGCCCCACCAGTGGTCGAAGCCCCACGACATGGGCCAGTGGTCGAAGGGACCGGCCGCGCCCTGGACGTTGTCGGGCGTGAGGTGCCACTTGCCGAAACCGCCCGTGACGTAGCCGTTCTCCTTGAGGATGCGGGGGATCCCGGCGCAACTGCGCGGCTTCGCCGCCGTGTAGCCGGGAAACGGGCCGGGATACTCGGCGATCGAGCCGAAGCCGACGCGGTGCTGGTTGCGCCCGGTGAGCAGCGCAGCCCGGGTAGGAGAGCAGACTGCCGTGACGTGGAACCTGTCGTAGGTCACGCCCATCTGCTGCACCCGGCTGAAGGCGGGCGTGCTGACCGGGCCGCCGAAGGTGTCGATGGCGCCGAAGCCGGCGTCGTCGATCAGCACGACAAGGATGTTGGGCGCTCCCTCGGGCGCTTTCGGACCGGGGATCATCGACCAGTCGGCCACTGAATCGCGCAGCGTGCGCCCCGCCGTGCCGCCGAAGGCCTTGTCGGGGATCGGCAGCACGGTGCGGTCGGGCACGAACTTCACGGCCGCCTCGGCCAGGGCGTCTTTGAGCCCGCGCACGCCCTCTTTGTCCATCGCGACCACCGACTTGGCCGGTGTCCCGGCGAGCGCCCGTTCGGCCGCCAGGCGATCGTCGTCGTCGACCATGGCGACGATGGCGGCCGTGCCCGGCGCGAGCTTGTCGCCCAGGCCGGTCTCCATGCCGGTGTCGACCTTGTGCCTGGCGAACCTGCCGACCAGGCCGCCGGCAGCGGCTCCGACGACGATCGAGCCCAGCAGTGGCGGCGAGAAGAGGCCGACCACGAGACCGACGCCGCCGCCCCAGCCGAGGCCCTTGCGACCGAGGTGGTCGCCGGTCTGGCTGACCTTGACCCGACCGTCGACGTCGTGCTCGACGAGGATCACGCCTTCGGTCCGGACCCTCTTGTCTTTCACGAGCCGGACCAGCCCGTCGAAGTCGGTCTGGGCCGCCTCGACGGTCGGATAACCGGCCATGATGACGTCGTAGGTGTCGCCCATGGTGCCTCCCCAAGCTCCTCGCATCGTCACGACGTCCGCGTCGGCCGGGCAGACGGCCGCGGCAGCCAGGCGGACTCCTGCCACCCTGCCCACGGCTGCGGTGGGCGAAACTACCGAGAGGCGGATCGGGTCCCCAAGGTACGGACACGCTGCACGCGCCCGAGCAGACGGGGGGGCGAAAAGCCGCGTAGTCTGCGGTATCCTGAATGTCCTCGAAAGATCGAGCGCCGGTACCGGCGCCGGTCCGCGGACATCACCCTGGGGGTCTTCCTTTGGCCAAGTCGAGCGACGGCGCCGTAGCGCAGGCGACCGAGCATCAGGCGAGCGTCGACCGCCACGCGGCCGCCAGCCGCCAAGCCTGGGGCGATACGCTCAGCCGGCGGCGCATCGGCTTCATCCTGGCGAGCGTCATGCTCGGCATGCTGCTCTCGGCGCTCGACCAGACGGTCGTCGGCACCGCCCTGCCGCGGATCGTCATCGACCTGCACGGCTTCGAGCACTACGTGTGGGTCACCACCGGCTACCTGCTCGCCACGGCGGCTTCCATGCCGATCTGGGGCAAGCTGTCCGACGCCTACGGCCGCAAGCGCTTCTACGCCCTGGGCATGGGCATCTTCGTGGTGGGCTCGGCCCTGTGCGGACAGGCGCACGGCATGACGGCGCTCATCGCCTTTCGCGCCCTCCAGGGTCTCGGCGCCGGCGCCATGATGCCGATCTCGCAGGCGATCATCGGCGACATCTTCCCGCCCGCCCAGCGCGCCAAGTTCATGGGCATCCTCATGAGTGTCTTCGGCCTTGCGATGATCGTCGGCCCGCTGCTCGGCGGCTGGATCACCGACAACTTCAGCTGGCGCTGGGTGTTCTACGTCAATCTGCCGGTGGGCATCGTGGCCATCGCGTTCTGCCTGTTCGCCCTGCCCGGTCACGTCGCGTTGCGCAAGCATCACCTCGACTACGCCGGATCGGCCCTGCTCGTCGCGGCGGCGGTGCCCATGCTGCTCGGCTTCACCTGGGCCGGCACCACCTATCCGTGGCTGTCGTGGCAGGTCATCGGCACGTGGGTCTTCTCGGCCATCGCCTGGACGGCCTTCATCTTCTGGGAGCTGCGCGCCAGGGAGCCCGTCATCAATCCGCGCCTGTTCGGCAATCGAGTGTTCACGATCTCGTCCGCGGCGAGCACGCTGCAGTCGGCGGCCATGTTCGGCGCGATCATGTTCGTGCCGCTCTTCGTCCAGGTGGTGCAGGGGCACTCGGCGACCAACTCCGGCACCATCCTCATGCCCATGATGCTCGCCGCCATCGTGTCGAGCATCGGCGCCGGACAGGTCATGGCCCGCACCGGCCGCTACAAGGCGCTCGTGGTCTGTGGGTTCGTGGCCGTGACGCTGGGGGCGTATCTCCTGAGCCGCATGAGCATGACCGCGTCGTGGCGGACACTCGGCCTCGACACGGCCATCATGGGCCTCGGCCTCGGCGTGGCGATGAGCGCGTTCACCTCGATCGTGCAGAACCAGTACCCCATCCATCGCCTCGGCGAGGTCTCGGCCAGCCTGCAGTTCTTCCGCATCATGGGGAGCACGATCGGCCTGGCGGTCTTCGGGACCGTCCTCGACAACCGCTTCACGAGCCAGCTCAGGGTCAATCTGCCGGCGCCCGTGGTCAAGGGACTCGCGGCGGCGAAGCTCGACAGCGTCAACGCCCTGGCCACGTCCCAGGCGCAGTCGGGGATCAAGGCCATCGTGATGAAGGCCGCGCAAGCGATCGGCACGCCGGTCGACAGGCTGGCCGTGGCGGTGACGCACGGGTTGCGGCTGAGCCTCGACCAGTCGATCAACAGTCTGTTCGTGGTCTCGGCGGTGATCGGCGTCGTGGGCCTCGTCGTCGTGCTGTTCCTGCCCGAGGTGCCGCTGCGACAGACGCACAGCTTGAGCGAGCTCGACGACGTCGCCGAGCTCGACGACGGCTCCAGCGGCGACGTCGTTCCGGTCGAAGCGGAGTAAGGGGTGGCGCGAGCGCATCTGAGCTTGCTGAGCACACGCGACAAGGAGCTCGTCCACGAGCAGACGGTGCGCGTGCTCGAAGAGGTCGGCATCGGGTTCAACAGCGCCAAGGCCGTCGCGCTGCTCGAGGCCGCCGGCGCGCCGGTCGACCACCACAAGCTCACCGCCAGGATCCCTCGCGCGCTGCTCGAGCGGTGTCTGGCGACGGCGCCGCGACGCGTCGTCATGGCGGCCCGCGATCCCGCTCGCGACGTCGTGCTGGACGACGGCGAGCCGCTCGCCTGTTGTGCCGACGGCGAGGGCTGCCTGGTCATGGACGACGCCACCGGCGACGTGCGCGACGCGACCCTGCAGGACGTGCGCGACGCCACGCGGCTCTACGACGCCCTGCCCGAGATCGACTTTCTGTGGACGTCGCTGACGACAGGCGAGCTCGATCCGGTGGTGGCGCCGCTGGCTCTCGACGCCATCGCCCTGCGTGAGTCGTCAAAGCACCTGCAGAGCGTCTCGCCCAAGGCGCCGGCGATGGTGCCGGCCCTGCTCGACATGCTCGAGGCCGTCGCCGGCGCGACGCTGGCGGAGCGGCCCATCTATTCGCTCATCCTCTGCACCATCGCGCCCCTGCAGCACGATCCCGAGACGACCGATGCCTGCCTCGAGCTCTGCCGCCACGGCGTGAGCCTGTGCGTCATGCCGGTGGCCCAGATGGGCTCGACGTCGCCCATGACCATCCTCGGTACCACGATCATCACCATGGCCGAGATGCTGTCGGCGGTCGTGCTCTATCAGCTCGCCGCTCCGGGCTGCGCGATCATCCACGGCCCGCTGCCGGGGGCGTCGGACATGCGCAGCGGGCTCTACGTCGGGGGCGCGCCCGAGGTCGGGCTGGCCAATCTGGCGTGCGTCGAGATGAGCCGCTTCTACGGCATGCCGGTCATCGGCAGCGGCAGCACGACCGACGCCAAGGGAGTCGACTTCCAGGCCGCCGCCGAGGACACGCTGCTGTGGCTCAGCGTGGCTGCTGCCGGCGCCGACGGCCTCGTCGCCGCCTCGTTCATCGACGGCAGCCAGATCCTGTCGCCCGCGAAGATCGTGCTCGATGCCGACGCGCTCGGCATGCTCAAGCGGTTCCTGCGTGAGACCGAGATCGGCGAGTCCACCGCCCTCTTCGACGATATCGCGCAGGTGGGCATCGGCGGGCACTACCTGGCGCAGAAGAGCACGAGCCGCTTCGCCCGTGCCGGCGAGCTGTGGCAGCCGCGGGTGTTCCGGCGCGGCACGTTTGCCGCGCATCGCGGCACGACGCTTGTGCAGGATGCGAGCGAGAGGGCGCGGGAGATCCTGGCCCGGCACGAGGTGCTGCCGTTGCCCGACGACGTCGATCGTCACATCGAGAGGGCGATTGCCGGCTACGCGGGCACGGTCTGAGCCCGAACATCATCGAGATCGCCCACTTGGGAGCGGGGAGGATGAGATGCAGGGGACGTTCGACCCACGAGACGTCGCGGTGATCAGGCAGGTCATCGGCGAGCGTCGTTCGGTGCGCAGCTTCGGCGCGGAGGCACCGGCCCGAGCGGCCGTGGAGCAGATCCTCGCCGCCGGCCTGGCGGCGCCCTATGCCGCCGCGATGGCGGCGGAGTCCACGCTCGATCGGCATTTCTTCGTGCTGGAGCAGGGGAGCGTTGCGCTGAAGGCTGCCGCGACCGCGATCCAGGCTCACGCCGCGGCTGCCCTGGCTGCGGGCGAACTGCCGGCGCCGCTGCGCGCCAGGCTCGAGCCCATGGCCCAGGGGCGCATTCTCGGGGTCGGCACGGCCCCCTGGTATGTGGTCGTGGCGGAGCGCGGCTCGATGATGCCCGTCCAGCAGCAGTCGCTCGCGCACGTGCTCGAGAACATGTGGCTGATGGCCACGGCCCTCGGCCTGGGCATGCACCTGGTCTCGGTCACCACGACGATGGCCGACGACCCCGCCTTCTGCGGCCTCCTCGGCCTGCCGGTCGGTGAGTATGCCTTGAACGGCTGCGCCCTCGGTGTGCCGGCCCAGCGTCCCGAGCCGCGTCCTCTTCCCGACCTCGCCGCGGCTACGACCTGGCTCGCCTGAAGAGACGGCCGCCGCTGGAGAGCCCGAGGCCGCGACCGGGCCGAGGCGACGCCGACGCTCCCTGACGGCCGCTCCCCCTCTAGCGGATGAGCTTGAAGATCCTGACGAGCGTCCCGCGTCGGCGCCGAACGACCTCGATCTCGTCGGTCAGCGTGGCGATGAGGAAGAGACCCCGGCCGCCGTCCTCCAGGACCATGGGTGGCCAGAGCGACTTGACCTGCTCGAAGTCGAAGCCGCGGCCCCGGTCGGCCACCTCGATGACGACCGTGTCGCCTGAGCAGGTGACCGCGACGTCGCAACCGGTTCCGTCGACACCGTACCGGCAGGCGTTGTTGCAGGCCTCCTGGGTGGCAAGGACAAGGTCGTTCGTCACGGCGCCGGGGATGCCTCGCCGCTCGAAGAACCGTTGAAGCTCGCCGCGCATGTCGTGGAACGACCGGACATGGCGACGCCGCCAGGACGACGATGGCTCTGACAAGAACTCCTCCGTATGCTGTACCGCTCGCACCGGAGTGCCGCTCGCCGCTCGACTGCCGCAAGAAACGTGAGACCCAGTGCCTTGCTGTTGTCAGAGTTGTCACCGGCGCACCTGAGCGGACTCTGAAAGTCGGCTGTGAGATTCCTGAGAGTCGTCGGGCGGCGGATGGGGACACTCTTTGCGGGGACATTGGCGATTCCCGACCATGGACCAGATGCGGGATGGGAGAGACATGGATGCGAGACGCGGGCGTGAGCTTCTCGCCGCCGAGCGGCGGCGGATCGAATCGGCCCTGGCCGACCAGCGCGAGGCCGAGAGCGGGCGCGAGCTCTCAGACGAGGATCAACCGCCGGACCAGGCGACCGATCTGACCGAGCTCGAGTACGACGAGGGCTCGCACGACGAGATCGACCGCGAGCTCGCGGCGCTCGAGCGTGCCGAAGCTCGCCTCGTCGCGGGCACCTACGGGCGTTCGATCGAAAGTGGCGAGCCGATCCCCGACGAGCGCCTCGAGGCCGACCCTCTCGCCGAGTTGACGATCGAGGAGGAGAGGCGGCTCGAGGGCGCCGCGTAGCCCACGCGAGTACGCCGCCCAGGGAGCGCGTGCAGGTGAGCCCCGCGAAGCGTCTGCTCAGGCGGCCAGGAACTCGTGCACGAGGGCGATGGCGATCGCGCCGTCGCCCACAGCCGAAGAGACCCGCTTCACGGAGCGATGGCGCACGTCGCCGGCGGCGAAGACGCCGGGCACGCTGGTCTCGAGGAACAGGGGAGCCCGCTCCGCCGACCATCCGGGTGTCCCGTTCCCGGCGCCGGCGAGGTCGGCGCCGGTCAGCACGAAGCCCCACTCGTCGCGCGCGATCTCGCCGGGCAGCCAGCCGGTGTGCGGCTCGGCGCCGATCAGCACGAACAGGGCCATCGCGGGCTCCGTCACGACCTCACCCGAACGCCGGTCTCTCAGATCGATCGACTCGAGGCGTCCGCGCCCCTGCCCGCCCACCACCTCCGTGTTGTAGCGCACATCGATGTTGGGGGCGGCCTCGACCTGCCTGACGAGATAGTGGGACATGGTGTGGGCCAGCACGTCGCCGCGTACGAGGACGGTGACGCGCCGGGCGAACCGGGCCAGGTAGACCGCGGCCTGACCGGCCGAGTTCGCGCCGCCGACGACGAAGACGTGCTGGCCGACCATGGCCCTGGCCTCGGTCACGGCGGCTCCGTAGAAGACCCCCGCCCCGACGAGCGCCTCGAGCGCGGGAATACCCAGGCGCCGGTAGGACACGCCGACGGCGAGCACCACCGCCCGTGCCGCAAGCTCGCCGCCCTGCGACAGCGGCAGCACGTAGCTCCCGTCGTGCTCCCGGAGCCCGACGACCTCGTTGCCGAAGATGAACTCAGCCCCGAAGAGCAGTGACTGGTCGTAGGCGCGGGCCGTCAGGTCGGCGCCGGTGACCCCGCGCGGAAAGCCGAGGTAGTTGCGGATCATCGACGTCGACCCGGCCTGTCCGCCCAGCGTCTCGCGCTCGACCACGACCGTGTCGAGTCCTTCGGTCGCCCCGTACACCGCCGCGGCCAGGCCGGCGGGTCCGCCTCCGATGACGGCCACGTCACAGGTCTCCTGGCGGGCGCGCGTCGTCCCGCACAGCGCGGTGGCTATCTCGACGTCGCTCGGATCGACCAGGACCGCGCCGTTCCACATGAAGAGGACCGGCAGCCGCTCGGGGCCCAGCCCCGCGTCCTGGAGCAGCCGCCGTCCGGATTCGGAATCGACCGCGTTGAAGCCCACGGTCAGGTTGAACGGCGCCAGATGGTCGGTGATCTCGTGACACCTCGCCGAGGTCTCCTCTCCCACCATCCGGATGGCCTCGAACCGCGGACGGTTGGCTTTCGTCCAGTCGCCCAGAAGCTCCTCGACCGGCCTGTAGAGTCCCTGCTCGACCGGGATCCAGGGCCTCGTGAGGTAGTCGTCGACCCCGCCCACCGCCATCGCCCGGTAGAGCGGCTCGAGCGCCCGCATGTCGCCGTAGGACCAGATGACGGTCCGCCTACCCTCGGGGTAGACGTGCCGGGCGTGCAGCAGAAGCTCGACTCCCGTCATTTCGGCCATCCACATGTCGGCGATCACGAGCGCGACCTCGCGGCCCTCGGCACGCAGCCCGCGCAGCGCCCGCAGCGCGCCGACGGGCGACGGTTCGGCGGAGACCTCGTAGTCGGAACCGAACCGTCGCCCGAGCTCCTCGCGCAGTGAGCCCAGATCGTCGGCATCGTCGTCGACGACGAGGATGACGGGAACGTCGCGCATCAGCTCATCCGGCTCCTCTCGGTCCACTGGGGCCGTTGACCCGCCCGGGTCGTGGGGCACGGGGTCGGCAGACATCAAACTGCATGGATCGGTCTAGGCGGCGTCGCGCCGCACGGCGGCCAGCCGGTGATCGACGCCGGCGGCCGCGTAGGCCTCGTCCTCATCGAGTGTCTCCTTCTGCAGGAGCGCGTGTGCCAGGCGATCGAGCCGTTCGCGGTTCTCACCGAGCAGCTCGAGGGCGCGCCGGTAGCACTCGTCGATGATGCGCCGCGCCTCTGTGTCGATCAGCTCGCGCGTCTCGTCGGACGGCGCCGCCGAGCCGTCGGCGCCGGTCCAGGGCGCGGCGTCGTCTCGAGGCAGGACCGTCACCGGACCGACCGCCGCCGACATGCCCCAGCGGCCCACCATCTGACGCGCGATCGCGGTGATCTGCTCGAGGTCTGATTCGGCGCCGGTGGTCACGTCGCCGTAGACCAGCTCCTCGGCTGCGCGTCCGCCGAGCGCGCCGGTGATGCGCCCTCGCAGGTAGGAGGCGGCGTAGCCGTAGCGGTCGGCCGCGGGGCTCTGGAACGTCACGCCGAGGGCCTGCCCGCGCGGCACGATCGAGACCTTGCGCACCGGATCGGCTCCTTCCTGGAGCATGCCGAGCAGCGCGTGGCCCGACTCGTGGTAGGCGGTCCGTTCGCGCTCCTCGGAGGAGAGCACGATGCGCCGCTCCGAGCCGAGCACGACGCGCTCGAGAGCGTCGGAGAAGTCGTCCTGGCGCACCCGGTCGTGGCGTCGCCGTGCGGCCAGCAGTGCCGCCTCGTTCACGAGGTTGGCGAGGTCGGCGCCCACCATGCCGGGCGTCTGCGAGGCGACGCCGTCGAGATCGACGTCTGACGCGAGCGGCACGTCGCGTGCGTGCACGGCGAGGATGGCGGCGCGCCCCTTCTGGTCGGGCGGGCCGACCGTCACCCGCCGGTCGAACCGACCGGGGCGCAACAGCGCCGGATCGAGGACCTCGGCGCGGTTGGTGGCGGCCATCACGATCACGCCCTCCGTGCCGGTGAAGCCGTCCATCTCCGTGAGGATCTGGTTGAGGGTCTGCTCGCGCTCGTCGTTGCCACCCAGCGAGACTCCCGAGCTGCGGGCCCGCCCGATGGCGTCGAGCTCGTCGATGAAGATGATCGCCGGGGCCGCGGCCTTCGCCTGGGAGAAGAGGTCGCGCACGCGACTCGCGCCGACGCCGACGAGCACTTCGACGAACTCCGATGCCGAAAGCCAGAAGAACGGCACCGCGGCCTCGCCGGCTACCGCGCGGGCGAGCAGCGTCTTGCCCGTGCCGGGAGGCCCCGAGAGCAGGACCCCACGCGGGATGCGCGCGCCGAGGCGGCGGTAACGTTCCGGCTCCCGAAGGAAGTCGACGACCTCGCCGAGCTCCTCTTTGGCCTCGTCGATGCCGGCCACGTCGGCGAACGTCGTGCGCCGTTGCTGCGAGGGCTCGTAGCGGCGGGCGCGCGACCGGCCGAAGACGCTCAGCATGCCGCCGCCGGCCGCCGCAGCCCGCCGGCTGAGGTAGATGAAGAACGCGACGAAGGCCAGCGCCGGCCCGAAATAGAGCAGAAGCGTCTCCCAGAGCGGCCTGCCGGTCGCCAGCGGCTTGGCGTTCACGACCACCCCTTTGGCGGTGAGCAGCGCGAGCAGGTCGTTGTTGCCGAAGGCCGGGAGCTGTGTCTCGAACCGGGTGTACGTCGTGCCGCCGGACGAGCCGTTCGCGGTCGAGCCGGACGTCGTCGCGTTTGCCTGGCCTGCCGTGACCGGGTGCTTGAAGACGCCCTGGATGGCGTTGCCCTGCGAGGTGATCTGGGAGACGTTGCCGGCCTCGACCTGCTGGCGGAAGAAGGTGTACGACGTGGTGAGGAACGGGCTTGGCCGCGACATGGCAGCCACGACGATCCAGTTGACCAGGAGCGCCGCCACCACGATCAGCCAGACGCGGCGAACCCACTGCGCTCCGCGCGGCGGCTTGGACGTGCCGGGGTCGGTCGGCTCGGGCGGGGGCGGCGGCACGGCGCCTTCGACCCGCCAGCCGCCGTCGGTGCGCGGCGGCCTGTGATGAGCCGGTGGCCGCCCTCCGTGACCGCCGCCGTTCGGCGCCGGCACGTCGCCCGAGGCGCTCTTGCCGGCGCCCTTCGGTGCCTCGCCCGAAACGTCGCCGCCTGCGTCCTGCGGTGCGTCGCGCTGCTGCCCGCGTTCGTCTGTCGCCATGACGTGCGTCCTTCCGCGGGCCGTCGGGGCCGCCTCGGTACCGTCAACCCTCTAGCTGCTGCCCGGCCTGAGTGCGGCGAAACCCGTTGTCTCCGCGAAGCGCGGGCCGAGCTCGGTCTCGCGTTGCTCCGGTCGGCCGACCCGAGCCGGCAACGGTCGAACGTGCCTGCGCAGAGGCCTAGAATGGGCGACATTCCCCACTTGCACCGGCGTCTGCGGAGAACCATGTGTCGCACAACAGCCTGAGGTCGCAGTGGGCGCCGCCGCGCCTGCTGTTCCGCGTGCCCCCGCAAGCATCGCACCTGCGGCGCGCCCGCGAGCGCATCCGCGACTACCTGGGCCAGTACTATGACGACGACGACCTGATCCACGATCTGGTGCTCTGCATCGAAGAGGCTGCCACCAACGCCATCCGTCACGGCGGCGCCGACCACGACATCGAGATCACCCTGCAGTTCGACGACGGACGGCTCGTCGCGACCGTCAAGGACCGGGGCAGGGGATTCGACGTGTCGAGCTTCGACCCTCGGCGCACCCCCGATCCTGCGAGCGATCACGGCCGGGGTCTGTTCATCATCTCCGCGCTCACGGATTCACTGGAACTTTCGCTCGACGGCGGCGTCGAGGTGCGCATGGCCCGCAGGGCGACGCCCCGGGCGGCGCCCGCTCAGCTCGAGAGCGGCCTTGCCGAACCCCGCGCCATGCCGCAACTCGAGGACCGCGACGCGCGCACCCGTGCCATGCTCGACGAGGTCGACGAGGCCTTCGTGGCGCTGGACTGGGAGTACCGCTACGTGCACGCGAACCGGACGGCGCTGCGCATGCTGGGCATGTCGGCCCGGCAGCTGTACGGTCACTCGCTGTGGGAGGTGTTCCCGCAGCTTTCCGACACACCGCTGGGCGAGGCGTTTCATGCCGCGCTCGAGCTCGGCCGCCCGTCGGTCACCGAGCACCGCTCGGTGGTCAACGGCGACTGGCTCGAGGTGCGCATCTACCCGACCTCGGTCGGGGTCAGCGTCTACTATCGAGAGATCAACGAGCGCAAGCGTCTCGAACGCGAGCGCGAACGAGCCGAGCTGCAGCTACTCGAGAGTCGCGAGCACGAGCGCTTCCTGGCCGACGTCGTCGAGCAGGCCGAGGCGCCCTTTGGTGTGGGGGCTCCCGACGGTCGGCTCATCTTCTGCAACGCGGCGTTCGCCGACCTGACCGGTTACAGCCGCGAAGAGCTCGAGCAAAAGGCGGTCACCTGGGCGCAGGATCTCACTCCCGTCGAATGGCGCGCGACGGAGTCGGCGCTGCTGGCCGAGGCCGTCGCGCAGCGGCGCGCCGTGCGCTACGAGAAGGAGTACCTTCGCAAAGACGGCACCCGTGTGCCCATCGAGCTGTTCGTGCA
>DATIYD010000341.1:0-3548 GCA_035517975.1 Thermoleophilia bacterium
TCGCTGGGCTGCCCGCACTGTCGCGCCGAGTTCTCGTTCGACGACTGGGCCCGGGCGAGGTCGTGTCCGTCGTGCCGGCGCTCGCTGAGCTTCTTCGAGGCCAGCGCGGCCGCACCGCCGGCGTCTCCAGGCGAGACGCCGCCGCCCGTCGCGGCGCCCGAAGCCGGGCTGGTGGGCGTTGCGGCGCCTGAAGCCGGACCGGCCGGCGACGCCTGGACGTGGAGCGACGGGAGCTCAACGGCCGTGGCTGCGCCGCCTCTGCCCGTTGCGCCGGCCCTGCCCGTGGCGCCGCCCCTGCCCGTGACGGCCGCACCCATCGGCGAGACGGCCCCGCTCGCCGGGACCGCCCCGGTGGATCAGGCGGCCGCTCCTGCCGCACCGCTTCCCGGGGCGTCGCTGCCCGTCGTCGCTCCCGCTGCGATCGGCGTCACGCAGCGGCGCGTCTG
Organism: Thermoleophilia bacterium; assembly: GCA_035517975.1. Classification (GTDB taxonomy): domain Bacteria; phylum Actinomycetota; class Thermoleophilia; order UBA2241; family UBA2241; genus Bog-752. The sequence goes on from DATIYD010000341.1 coordinate 447, forward strand.
GGCGATCGGCGACAAGCCGCTGCAGTGGAGCAGGGGCTGGACGATCGTGCTCGCCATCTGGGTGGCGGTCGCCGCAGGACTGGTCGCGACGCGGGTCGAGATGGGTTCCGTCGCGGTGATGACGCCGGCCGAGCGCGCCGCCGTGAGCGCGGTCCAGGCCGTCAAGCTGCCGACCGGAGCCACGACCGAGACGGTGCTGCGCTATTCGGCGACCCATCACCTCACTCTCGAGGGCCATGTCGCGGCCATCCCGCCCGGCGGCACCGAGATGTGGTATGCGTTCGATCGCCCCTGGGAGCACAAGACCTATGTCTACACCACGCTGCCGGGCACGAGCATGATGGGCGGCAACGTCGTCTTGTCGTGGACGGTGCAGGACGGCGACGCGAGCGCCGAAGCGGCCACGAGAGCGGCGCTCACCAAGGCCGCGCAGACCATGGCTCACCCGCCCTCGCCCAACTCGGTGCCGGCGGTGCCCGGCATCATCCCCTCGATCCCCCCCGGTTACTAACACGACGTCACGCCTGCCTGAGCGGCGACGACGTAGTCACTCGACGGCTGATCCGGCCTGCTCGTCGGAGGGCGCGAAGCCGCGGCGTAGGGTGTTCTCGGTGACCACGCGCGGCAGGAGGAACTGCCGCAGGTAGTCGGCGCCGCCGGCCTTGGAGCCGGTGCCGCTCATCTTGAAGCCGCCGAAGGGCTGGCGCTCGACCATCGCTCCCGTGATGCCGCGGTTGATGTAGAGATTGCCGACCCGGAACTCGCGCCGCACGCGGGCGATGGCCGCCGGGCTGCGCGAGATGAGGCCGCCGGTGAGCGCGTACGACGTGCCGTTGGCGATCTCGAGAGCCTCGCCCAGGTCGCGCGCCTTCATCACGGCCAGCACGGGACCGAAGATCTCCTCCTGGGCGATGGTCGCCCGCGGGTCGACGTCGGCGAAGATGTGTGGGCCCACGTAGAAGCCGTCGCCGGGCCAGCCGCCGGCCGGCGGCCTGGTCTCGAGGACGAGGGCGGCCTCGCGGCGGCCCTGCTCGATGTAGCCCTCGATCGTGACACGCGCCTCGGCGGTGATCACCGGGCCGACACGCGTCGCGGGGTCGTCGGGCGGCCCCACGACCAGGCTGCGCGTCGCCTCGACCAGGCGGTCGAGGAACTCGTCGTAGGCGCCGGCCAGGACGATCGCCCGGGAACAGGCCGAGCACTTCTGACCCTGATAGCCGAAGGCCGACGCGACCGTCTCGAGCACGGCCACGTCGAGGTCGGCGTCGCCGTCGACGATGATCGCGTTCTTGCCGCCGAGCTCGCAGATGACGCGCTTCAGCCAGGCACGCCCCGGGCGCTGGACGGCGCGCTCCATGATGTGCAGCCCCACCGCGCGCGAGCCGGTGAAGGCGATCAGGTGCACGTCGGGGTGCCCCACCAGGGCGTCGCCGATCTGGCCGCCGGCGCCGTTCAACAGGTTGACCGTGCCGGGAGGCGCGCCGGCGGCCCGCAGGATGCGGGCCAGCTGCGCGCCCAGCACCGGCGTAGGCCCGGCCGGCTTGACCACCACCGTGTTGCCGGCCACCAGGGCGGCGCTCGTCATGCCGGTCAGGATCGCCAGCGGGAAGTTCCAGGGGGCGATCACGGCCGCCACACCGAGAGCCTCGTAGGTCTGGTCGTTGCGCTCGCCGGGCAGGGCGCCGAGCTTGCTCGGCGTCCCGAGGCGCAGCGCCTCGCGGCCGTAGTACTCGAGGAAGTCGATGGCCTCGGCGACGTCGGCGTCGGCCTCGCGGACGGTCTTGCCGGCCTCGAAGGTCTCGAGTGCGGCGAGCTCTGCGAGCTCGCCGCGCATAAGCTCGGCGGCCTTGAACAGGACGGCGGCGCGCTCGCGCGCCGCCGCGTCGCGCCACTCGGGAAACGCCCGCACGGCTGCCTGCACCGCCTCGTCGACCTCGACGGGTCCGGCGAGGTCGACCACGCCGACCACACGAGCCGGCCGGGCGGGGTCGATCGACTCGGAGGTGGCGGGGCCGCGGCGCTCGCGGCCGCCGATCAGCAGGGCCTCGCGGCGCGGCGGCCGCTCGGCGGCCAGCCGCAGCGCGCGCAGCGCCGCGCGCCGGCATTCGAGGCGCGCGAAGTCGGCGTGCGGCGTGTTGGCAAACGGGGCCGGCGCGCTCGGGTCGGTGGGCTCGACGACCGGCAGGTGGGCCGGTGGCTCGTCGAGGTCGGTCGAGGGCGCCGGTCGGGCGATCAGCTCCTCGACGTCGGCGCCGGCGACGAAGGCGTCGCGCAGGAACGACTCGTTGGCGGTGTTCTCGAGCAGGCGTCGCACGAAGTAGGCCATGCCGGGGATGAGCTCGCCGACCGGGGTGTACTCGCGCAGCCGCAGACCGAGCGAGCGCACCGCGGCCTTGATCGGGTCGCCCATGCCGCGCAGCATCTGCAGCTCGAAGCCGTCGTCGGGCACCCCGAGGCGGCGCGCCGTGGCGATGGCGGCCGAGAGCGAACGGACGTTGTGGCTGGCAAAGGCGGGACGCACGACGTCGACGCTCTCCAGCATGAGGCGCGCGAGGCGTTCGTAGGACGCGTCGGAGTCGGGCTTGTGCGTGAAGACCGGCGTCGGCCAGCGCTCCTGGCGGGCGAGCACCGTCTCGTAGTCCCAGTAGGCGCCCTTCACCAGGCGCACGGTCAGCGGCCGCCCGCGGCTGCGGCCCCAGTCGATCAGGGCCCGCAGGTCGTCGGCCGCGTCGCGCAGGTAGGCCTGGACCACGACGCCGGCCTGGTCGAAGGCGCGAAACTCCTCTTCGTCGAGCAGCTCGGTGAAGACGGTGTAGGTGAGGTCGCGGTAACGGAACTGCTCGAGATCAAGGTTGAGGAAGGCGCCACGGGCCATGGCGCGGCGCACGACCGGGCGCAAGGCCTCCTTGACCGCGTCGACCGAACCGCGAAAGTCGAGCGGGTCGATCTGCGAGTAGAGCGACGTGATCTTGATGGAGACGTTGACCCGCGGCAGCGTGCCCCAAGCCGCGTCGTCGACGGCGGGGGCCGCCGGCCACGACGCGGCCCGGGCGGTGAGGTCGTCGAGCAGATCGAGGTAGCGCCGCTGGTAGGCCGACGCCT
>DATIYD010000342.1:0-3523 GCA_035517975.1 Thermoleophilia bacterium
CGGAACTGCTTGAGCAGACGATTGACGTCGGCGACCTGCGTGCCGCTGCCGGCCGCGATGCGCTGCCGCCGGCTGCCGTCGATCAGGTCCGGGTGCCGGCGCTCGTCGGGCGTCATGGAGAAGACGATCGCCTCGATACGATCCATCTGACGGTCGTCGATCTGAGCGTTCTTCAGCTCCTTCATGCCGGGCAGGCCGGGCAGCAGCCCGACGATGCTCGACAGGGAGCCCATCTTGCGCACCTGCTTGAGCTGATCGAGGAAGTCCTCGAAGGTGAAATCGGCGCGCCGCAGGCGCTCCTCCATGCGGGCGGCCTCTTGCTCTGAGATGTCGGTCTGGGCCTTTTCGATCAGGGTCAGCACGTCGCCCATGCCCAGGATCCGCGAGGCCATGCGGTCGGGGTGGAACGAGTCGAAGTCGTCGAGCTTCTCGCCGGTGCTCGCGTACTTGATGGGCTTGCCGGTGACCGCCCGCACCGACAGCGCCGCGCCGCCGCGGGCGTCGCCGTCGAGCTTGGTGAGGATCACGCCGTCGATCTCGACGCGCTCCTTGAACTGCTGCGCGGCGTTGACCGCGTCCTGGCCGGTCATGGCGTCGATCACGAGCAGGATGTTGTGCGGCTTCACCTGCTTGCGCATGCGCACGAGCTCCTCCATGAGCTCGTCGTCGATGTGCAGCCGCCCTGCGGTGTCGATGATCGCGACGTCGCCCTTCTCGCGCGCGAAGGCCACGCCGTCGCGGGCGATGTCGACGGGATCGACGTCGGCTCCGGGGGCGTAGACGGGCACGCCGACGCGCCCCGCCAGAGTGACGAGCTGGTCGATGGCGGCCGGACGGTAGACGTCGGCGGCGATCAGCACCGGTCGTTTGCCGTCCTTCTTGAGCAGTTGCGCCAGCTTCGCGGCGGTCGTCGTCTTGCCCGAGCCCTGCAGGCCGGCCAGCAGGATGACGGTCGGCGGCCGGCCGCTGAACGCCAGGCGCGAGTCGCCCGCGCCCATGAGCGCGACCAGCTCGTCGTTGACGATCTTCACGACCTGCTGCGCCGGCGTGAGGCTCTCCATGACCTCGGCGCCCTGGGCGCGCTCCTTCACGTGGCTCACGAACTCGCGCACGACCTTGAAGTTGACGTCGGCTTCGAGCAGGGCCAGGCGGATCTCGCGCATGGCCTTGTCGATGTCGGCCTCGCTCAGCTTGCCGTGGCCCCTGAGCTCGCCGAAGACGCCCTGAAGGCGCTCGGACAGCGAATCGAACATGACGGGAACGACCTCTTTCGTCGCGGACAGTGGGACGGTACCCGTAGGCTCCGGATTCTACCGCGCCCGTGCGGGGCGCGGAAGGCCGCCCGCGGCTTGCGAACGGCCGCGCGCGGCTTGCAGGCGGCCGCCCGCGGCTCGCGGACGGCCGCGGCCGAAGGACTCTCTACCCGGCGGCGCGCCCCCCGAGCCGCAGTGACCACATGCGGTGCGGCAGGCCGGCCCACAGGAGCTCGCGTTCGGGGCTCATGCCCAGGCGGCGGGCCACGGCCTCGGAGCGCGGGTTGTCGACGTAGATCAGGCTGACGATGCGGCGCAGACCCAGCGTGCGGGCGCGCTCGAGCCAGGCCGCGCCGGCCTCGGTCGCGTAGCCCTGGCCCCAGTAGGCATGGTGGAGGTGGTAGCCGAGCTCGATCTCGCGGCCGGTCTCGAGGTCGCGCCACACGAGGCCGGCGCCGCCGATGACCTTGCCCGTCGATCGTAGCGCGATCGCCCGCCGGCCGGTGCCGTCGCGCGCCGTGAGGCTCATCTCCTCGTCGAGCCACGAGCGCGCGCGCTCACGGGTGAAGGGTTCCTTGACCCACCAGAACACCGCCGGGTCGGCCAAGATCTCGGCCACGTCGTCCAGGTCGGCGGCCCTGTAGTCGCGCACGACGAGGCGCGACGTCTCGAGGCGCAGCCTCACGACGCGGGCGCGCCGTCGTCTAAGAACAGCGCCCGGGCGAACTCGTCGGGGTCGAAGGGCCGCAGATCTTCGAGCCTCTCCCCCACGCCGATCAGCTTGATGGGGATGCCGAGCTCTTCGCGGATGGCCACGACGATGCCGCCCTTGGCGCTGCCGTCGAGCTTGGTGAGCACCACCCCCGAGACCTCGACAGCCTCGGCGAAGACCTGGGCCTGGCGCAGACCGTTCTGCCCGGTCGTGGCGTCGATCACGAGCAGCGTCTCGTGGGGCGCGCCGGGCACCTGCCGCTCGATCACGCGCCGTACCTTGGCGAGCTCGTTCATGAGGTTCACCTGGGTGTGCAGGCGGCCCGCCGTGTCGATGATCACGACCGCGGCGCCACGCGAGCGAGCCGCCGCGATGCCGTCGTAGACGACCGCCGCCGGATCGCTGCCGGGAGCCTGCCGCACGATCTCGCAGCCTACCCGTGAGGCCCACTCGGAGAGCTGCTCGACGGCGGCCGCGCGGAACGTGTCGGCGGCGACCATGAGCGGGGTCTTGCCGAGCTCGGCGAGGCGATAGGCGAGCTTGCCGATGGTCGTCGTCTTGCCGGTGCCGTTGACCCCGACCAGGAGGATGACCGTGGGCTCTCCGGTCACGTCGATCAGACGCTCGTCTGGATCGTCGGGCTGCAGCAGGCGGGCGACGATCGCGGCGAGGTGGTCGAGCAGCTCCTCGCGCGTGCTCAGGTGCTGCTCGGCCGCCTCGGCCTCGAGCTCCTCGACGATGCGCACCGTGGCCGCGACGCCGACGTCGGCGAAGATCAGGGCCTCTTCGATCTGCTCCCAGAGCTCGTCGGTGATGGCGTCGAACATGATGGCGCGAAAGTGCTCGCGCAGGGCGCCGCCGGCCTTGCCGATGTTGTCGCGCAGCCGGCCGAACAGGCCGCGCCGCTCCTCTTCTTCGTGCTCGACCGCGGCCGGCGGCAGGTCGGCCGCGAGCCCCTTGAACGCCTCGTGCCAGTCCACGTCGTTACGTCCTCGTCGCCTCGTGCCGGTCCACTGCTTACGTCCTCGTCGTCTCGTGATCGATCTCGTCTTCGGCCATGCGCGCGCTCACCACGTGCGAGGTGCCGTCGGCCCCCATGGTCACACCGTAGAGCAGGTCGGCGGCCTCCATGGTGCGCTTCTGGTGGGTGATGATAAGGAACTGCGTGCGGCTGCGGTACTCGCGCACCATCGACACGAACAGGCCGATGTTGATGTCGTCGAGCGCCGCCTCGACCTCGTCGAGGATGTAGAAGGGACAGGTGCGCGAGAGCAGCAGCGCGAGCAGGAAGGCGAGCGCCACGAGTGAGCGCTCGCCGCCCGACAGCAGGGCGAGCTTGCGACCCAGCTTACGCGCCGGCTTGACCTCGATCCCGATGCCCGGTGGCTCGTCGCCTTCGCCGGGCACGGTCGACAGGCGGCCCTGGCCGCCCGGGAAGAGGATGCCCACCATGTGCACGAAGTTGCCCTGCACGACGGCGAACGTCTCGTCGAAGTCGGCCTCTATGCGCCCCGTGAGCTCGACGATGAGCGCCTCGGTCTCGTCGAGCGAGCGCTCG
>DATIYD010000343.1:0-3405 GCA_035517975.1 Thermoleophilia bacterium
GAGCTCCGCTCCCGAAGACTACGGTGCGGAGGCCCAGCGGCTGGAACGCGGCGGCGTCGGGGGCTGTGGCGAGACGGCGACGCAGCGCGTCGAGGTCGAAGAGGTCGCTCATGGCGGCACCGCGTCGGACATGCAGCGCCGATCATAACATAAGACGTCAGACAACCGACGTTCGCACGTGACATCACCGCCTGCGCCCACCACGGACCCCGCGTGGCGGCGACGTTTGGGTAGCGGCGTCGTGGATGGTCAGTGCGCCAGCTTGACCGCCGCCAGGCGCAACACGGCCTCGACGTCGCGACCGTCCCTGACCTCGAGCCGCACGCCGCGGCCTTCGGCGTACCGGCGCGCGCCGCCGATCGCCGCCAGCACCTCGGCGGGCAGGCCGGCGTCGTGGGCGCCCCGCACCGCGTTCTCACCCAGCGCGAACGACGCCAGGAAATGGCTTTCGCACGGGATCAGGTACATGACGATGCGGTCGTCGTGACGCAAGCGCTGTCCCCAGCCGGTCGTCCGGCTCGTGAAGCACCACTCCACCGACAGGGGCGCCAGCCTGATCGCGGCGAGGCGATGGAGCTCCTGCCAGGCCGGCCAGGCGGTGCCGAGCGCCGCCGCGAGCTCGTCGTCGCGCGGCGGCCGCGAAGCGTCGTCGAAGGCCGAGAGCGCCACTGCATCCCTTCAGTGCACCGAAACCGGGCTTCGCCCGTTGCCTTCAGACGCCCTCGACGTTCGCGAAGACCTGCTCGAAACGGGCGAGCGCATCGTCGATGACCTCGTCGGAATCGGCCATCGACGTGTACATGCGCGAACCGGCGAGGGTGACGATCCCGCTGGCCATGTAGGCGGCGCCCATCTCCTCCATCATGTGCTTGCGCGGCTTGAGACCGCGCGCGAACCGGATCGGGTGATGCAGGTCGAGCAGCATGACGCCCGACGTCTCGAGGTGCACGATCGAGCCCTGGTTGAAGGCCACGTACGGCAGTCCGAAGCGCTCGATCATGGCGCGGAGACCCTCGGTGAGCCGATCGCCGGCACGGCCGGCCAGCGCCGGCGCGCCCGTGCGCTCCATCTCGAGCAGTGAGAAGTAGCCGGCGGCGCACGACAGCGGGTTGGCGGACAGGGTGCCACCGACATAGGCGCGTTCGCCGCTCTTGCCGCCGATCCCCGAGGCGAAGCTCATCATCACGTCGCTGCGGCCGCCTACGCCGCCGGCCATGGGATACCCGCCGGCGATGCACTTGCCGAACACGGTGAGATCGGGACGCACACCGAAGTAGCCCTGCGCGCCGCCCAGGCCGAGCCGGAAGCCGGTGACCACCTCGTCGAAGATGAGCAGCGCGCCGAACTCGTCGCAGAGCTCGCGCACCTGGGCGTTGAACTCGAAAGGCACGGGTCGCGTGCCGCTCTCGGGACCGACCGGCTCGACGATCACCGCGGCGGTGCCGCCGAGCAGCCTGTTCTGGACGAGCTTGCGGCGCAGCGCCTTCAGGTCGTTGGGGTAGACCTCGCGCGTGCGGCTGGTCGCTCCCAGGGGGATGCCCTTCGACTCGAAGCGCCAGGTGCCCGGCACGTGCAGGGCGTAGACCATCTGGTCGCTCCAGCCGTGGTAGGCGCCGCCGACCTTGATGACGAACTTCTTGCCGGTGTGCGTGCGCGCCGCTCGGATGGCGGCCATGACCGACTCGGTGCCGGAGCCCAGCATGCGGAACATCTCGACCGCGGGCATGAAGCGATTGACGAGCTCGGCGAGCCTGAGCTCGTACTCGTGGAAGAGGCCGGTGACCGGGCCGCACTCCTGCAGCAACTCGACGACCTTGTCGCGCACCGGCGCGTAGTTGCTGCCCAGCACCGTGGGCCCGCCCGCCTGCAGGAAGTCGATGTAGCGGTTGCCGTCGGCGTCCCAGAGATAGGCACCGTCGGCCTTCTCGATCGCGATCGGGAAGGGATGGTTGAAGGCCAGGTTGTGCTGCACGCCACCGGGGATGTACTCGCCGGCCTCGGTGGTGAGGGCCTTGGAGCGCGCGCACTTCGTCTCGAAGTAGTCGAGGTACTGCGCCATGGCCGCGGGCTTGACCTTGCGCAGCGGTCCTGCGACCAGACGTTCGAGGTCGTCGTACACTCGTGCTACGTCCGGGTAGCTGCTGATGGCGCAGGCCGCCACGCCCTCGTCGGGCGTCGCCACGGTGACCGCGGCGGCAGCACCGCCATTGCCCGCGGCCGCGGCGGCCGGCGCGACGCTCGTCGCGACGGCGTCGGCCGCGATCTCGCGCGCGGCCTCTGCCTCCTGGCGGGCGAGCTTCTTCTCGTCGGCGCGCAGCTTGGCGAAGGCGATCTCGCGGATCGGCAAGGGTATGCCGGGAGCCTTCTCGCCGCTCAGGAGCGTCAGGAGGTAGTCGAGGGCGACCTTCTCGAGCAGCGCCATGTTGTGCACGGCGCGCCCGACATCGCCGCCCAGCACGAGGACGCCGTGATTGGCGAGGATGTAGGCGTTGGCGCCGCTGCCCAGCTTCGCCCTGACGCGGCGCTTGAGGAACGTGGTGCCCGAAGGTCCGTAGGGCACGATCGCGACGCCACGCCCGAGGTAGGCGACCTGCTCGTCGAAGAGCGCGGGGATGGGCTTGTCGATCAGGGCCAGCGCGCTTGCGTACGGCTGGTGCGTGTGGATGACCACGTTGACGTCGGGGCGCTCCTGATAGACGGCGGCGTGCAGCCCGGACTCGATCGACGCCTTGCGCGTGCCGCTCAGACGGCGCAGGTCGAAGTCGAGCACGCAGATGTCGTCGGCCTTCATCTCGCCGTAGTCGTAGTTCGATGGGGTGATGGCAAACAGGGCACGGCCGGGCACGCGCACCGACACGTTGCCCTCGGTGGCCTTGAGGTAGCCGCGCTCGAGCAGCCGATGACAGGTCGAGACGACGAGCTCCCGGGACGAATCGTACTGGCCCATCGGCGATCCTTTCGTGTCGGTCGCGGGGCATGAAGTGAGGATCCGGCCGACGGCCGTCATGCTCGCTGGCACCGCTTGAGGCGGCGGCGCGCCGGCGCCGCCGCTTCCGGCCATTCTGTCGCGCGCGCTCTGCCGAGTCTACCGCCGGCGGCGGGGGAGGCGGCGGCGCGGCCGTCCGACGCGACACGGCGCCGCGCCGAAGCCACCACGCGACCCGCTCAGAGGCGCCGCGACCCGTTCAGACGCGCCGCGACCCGTTCAGATGCGCCGCGACCCTCGCCCGCGCCCGCCGGGCAAGCTCGCGGGGCACGACGCGGCCGAAGCCCTGGACGGCGACGGTGGCGGCCGAGCGACGCAGGCCGGCGGCGTGGTCGAGATAACCCGGCGCCAGGGCGACACGGCGTTCCTCGAGCTCGGCCCGCGTGGAGCAGACCTCGACGTGCTCGATCGAGGCGAGC
>DATIYD010000344.1:0-6003 GCA_035517975.1 Thermoleophilia bacterium
CCCCCGGCGCCTCTCCGCGGCCGGCCTCGATGTCGACGTCTGGGAACCGCGCCGCGGGCGCCCCAACTTCGTCGCCACGCTGCCCGGTCACGGGCGTAGCGAGGCCGAGATGGCGAGCGCAGGCGACACCGCCGCTCCTCAGGCCGCGGGCGGCGGGGGCGGCGCGGCCGCGGGCGGCGGCGCAATCACAGAGGCCGCGCCCAGCCTCATGCTCGTCAGCCACCTCGACGTGGTCGGCGCGGCGCCCGAGCTGTTCACCCCGCAGATCCGCGACGGCCGCCTCTACGGGCGCGGCAGCAACGACATGAAGGCTGGGCTGGCGGCCGCCGTCATCGCCGCCGAACGGCTCGCCGCCGAAGCGCGCGAGGCCGGCGGCCGCTCGCCGCTGTACGGCGACCTGCTCGTGGCCGGCTGCGCCGACGAGGAGTGGGAGAGCTTCGGGGCCGAGGCGCTCGTCGACCGCTACCGGCCGACGGCCGCCATCCTTCCGGAGCGCACCGACTTCGACGTCACGGTCGAGCACGGCGGCTTCACCTGGTTCGCGATCGAGAGCACCGGCGTCGAGGCCGCCGGCGCCGAGCCGGAGAAGGGCGTCGATGCGATCGCGCTGCTCGGTCCGGTGCTGGCCGGCATCGCGACCCTCGACCGCGACCTCGAGGCGCGGCCGCGCGCCGCGTACGGGCGCGGGTCGATCCACGCCGCGACGATCGAGGGCGGCACGCAGCTGCCGGCCTATCCGGGGGTCTGCCGGCTCGGCGTCGAGCGCTGCCTGATCGCCGGTGAGTCGGTGGCCCAGTCGCGCAGCGAGATCGAGGCGCTGCTCGCCGCCGCCCACGCCGCCGACCAACGCTTCGCCGCGAGCAGCCGCCTGGTGGTTGGTCGCGAGCCCGTGACCCTGCGCCGCGACGACCCCGTCGTGCTCGCGCTGGTCGCGGCCGCCACCGCCGAGCTCGGTCGCGCGCCGCGCGTGCGCGGCGACATCGGCTGGGCCGATTCGGGCATCTTCGCCGAGGCCGGTATCCCCTGCGCGCAGTTCGGCCCCATCGGCGGTGGCGAGCACACCTCGGGCGAGTGGGTCGACGTCGCCTCGGTGGCGCTCGTGGCACGCGTGCTCGAGGCGGCGGCCCGCCGCTACTGTGGCTGACGGCCCCCTGCGATCGGCGACCGCATGATCCGCGCCGTCACGCTCGATTTCTGGAACACGCTCATGGGTGACTTCCACGCGCCCGGACGCGACGAGCTGCGCGCCGACCGCCTGCGCGAGATTGTCGCTCCCTACGGCCGCCTGCCCGACCATCGCGCGGTCGAGCACGGCTTCTCCGAGGTGTGGCGGCACTTCGACCGCATCTGGTACAAGAAGCACCGCACGCCGACGACGGCCGAGTCGGCCGCCGTGCTGCTGCGCTCGCTGCGCCTCAAGCTGCCCGCCGAAGCGGTCGCACGCGTCGTGAGCTCGCTCGAAGAGGTGATCCTCGAAAGCCCGCCGCGGCCGGTCGCCGGCGTGCCGGAGACGCTGCCGCTGCTCGCCGATCGCTACGCCCTCGCCGTCGTCTGCGATGCCGCCCTGACCCCCGGCCGCGTGCTGCGCCGGGTGCTTGCCCTCTACGGCCTCGAGGACCTGTTCGGGGCGTTCTTCTTCTCCGACGAGCACACCTGGTCAAAGCCCGACCCGCGCGCGTTCCTCACGCCGCTCGGCGCCCTCGGCGTCGCCCCCGGCGAGGCCGTGCACGTCGGCGACATCCAGCGCACCGACGTCGCCGGGGCGCAGGCGGCCGGCCTGCGGGCCATCCATTTCGTCGGCGTCAACTCGTCGGACCTGTCGCTCTCCACGGCCGACGCCGTCGCCTCCCGGTTCGATGAGCTGCCGGCGCTGATCGAGCGCCTCGGGTAGCGACCATCTCCGTGTTCGAGGCGAACGCCACGGCGGCCATCGCCTGGTCGCTCGCCGCGCTGCTCATCGCGGCCGGCATCATCGTCGCCGTCCGCAGGCGCGATCCCGTCGCAGACGCGGCCGGCAGCGTCCGGCCGTCTGCCTCGCTGCTCATCTGGGTGATCGTAGCGGCCGGGGCGTTCGCCACGGTCGGAGCGCTCGTCGTCGCAGGCGCCACGCGCGCCTGGGACCTGTCGGTGCTGCGCCTGGCCGCGCGCCACCAGGCGCGGGCCGCCATCGACCCCGCGATGGGCGTGACCTCGCTGGGCGCGCTGCCGATCGTGCTGGTGCTCCTCGCGAGTACGCTCGTCGTGCTGCTCTGGCGGCGCCGCCGGCGCCAGGCCGCGTTCGTGCTCGCCGCCACCCTGCTCGCAGTGGCCGCCGGCGGCCTCGCGAAGGTCGCCTTCGACCGGCCCCGCCAGGAGGTTTTCCCGGGGGTCCACGACCTCTCGTTCCTGACCGGCCGCGGCTCGAGCTGGTCGTTCCCGAGCGGCCATGCGACCGCGATCACCGGCTTGGCCGCGGCGCTGGTCGTCGTGCTGTGGCCGACACGCTGGCGCCGGCCGGCGATCATCGCCGCGGTGCTCGTCTGCGCCGGTGTCGGCGTGACCCGCGTCTACCTCGGGGCGCACTACCCCACCGACGTGATCGCCGGCTGGGCCCTGGCGCTGGCCGCCGTGGGCGTCGCCCGACTGGCGTTCGGGCCACGGCTCGACACGGCAAGGCGTGACGGGGCGGACGGCGGCCGGGCGACGCGCGACGGAGCGGCGGGAGACGATCGATCCGGCGCCGGAGCAGAGCGCTAGACGAACGCTCGCCCGGCGGGCGCCCGTGCGCGCCGGAAGCGGCGCGCTACGGCGCTGTCAGAGCAGCGCGGCGGCGGCGGCCAGCCTGCCGGCCGCCTCGTTGCGACCGAGCGCCCAGAGCGATTCGAAGAGGCCGGGCGTGACCGTCTGTCCGCTCATGCCGAGGCGCAAGGCCGCGAAGACCGCCTTGGGCTTGGCGCCGAGCTCGCCGGGCAGGGCACGCACCACGGCCTCGACGTGCTCGACGTCGTAGCGCTCGAGGGCGGCGAGGCGCACCGCGGCCTCGGCCAAGATGCGGCGGGCGTCGGCGATGGCCGCCAGGCGCTCGCGAGCCTCGTCGCCGATGGCGAGGGGCGTGAACATCCAGCCGGCGAGGCGGATGAAGTCGGCCAGCACCTCCATCTTCTCCTGGACGAGGGGCACGACGGTCGCCGTCAGGCGCTCCTGCTCGTCGCCGGGCGGCAGGGGCACGAACTCGCCCAGGTCGGCCGCCTCGGCCAGGGAGGCATCGCCCTGTCCGGCCAGCAGCCGAAGGGCGGGCGGCTGCCCGTAGAAGCCGACGCGCTCCAGGTAGGCCCGCACGCGCGCCGCGAGGTCGTCGAGCGGCAGGCCGCGGATGAAGCGCCCGTTCATCCAGCGCAGCTTCTCCGGGTCGAAGATGCTGGCGCTCGTGCCCAGGCTCTCGACATCGAAGCGCTCCACGAGGTCGGCCAGCGTCCACTCGATCATCGACTCGTCGAACTCGGTCGACAGGAAGCACAGGTAGTTGCGCACCACCTCGACGAGGAAGCCCATGGCCACGAGCTGCTCGAGGTTGGTGGCGCCATGCCGCTTGGACAGCTTCTTGCGGTCGGTGCCGAAGAGCAGCGGCATGTGCAGGAACCGCGGCGGCAGCGTGCCCAGCGCCTCGTAGATCAGGATCTGCTTCGGCGTGTTGGAGAGATGGTCGTCACCGCGGATGACGTGGCTCACGGCCATCGTGACATCGTCGACCACCACGGCCAGGTTGTAGGTGATGGTGCCGTCAGAGCGCTGCACGATGAAGTCGCCGATGGTCTCGTTTGCCACCTCGACCGGGCCGCGCAGCAGGTCGTCGAACACGGTCGTGCCGGGGCGCACGGCAAAGCGCAGGGTCCAAGGCTCGCCGGCCGCCTTGCGCCGGGCGACCTCGTCGGCCGGCAGGTCGCGGCAGGCGCCGCTGTAGACCCAGGCGCGCTTCTCGGCCTGCGCGGCGCTGCGTTCGGCCTCGAGCTCCTCGGGTGTGTGGAAGCAGGTGTAGAGGTGGCCCGAGGCGAGCAGCCGCTCGATGTGCTCGCGGTAGATCGGCTGGCGCTCGGTCTGGCGATAGGGGCCATGGGCGCCGGGCTTCTCGGGGCCCTCGTCCCAGTCGAGCTCCATCTCGCGCAGCGAGCGCAGGATCTGGGCGATGGCCGCGTCGGTCGAGCGCGACGGGTCGGTGTCTTCGATGCGCAGCACGAAGTCGCCGCCGTGCCGGCGCGCGTAGAGGTAGTTGTAGAGCGCGGTGCGCGCCCCTCCGAGGTGGAGGTAGCCGGTGGGGGACGGTGCGAAGCGAACGCGGACGGGCTGGGTCATGGTGGCCCATTCTACCCCACGCGACCGAGCCGCAGCCGCGCTGGTGGGGAGCGGCGGAGGGGCCGCCGGCCGGCAGCGCCCGTCGGGCGGCGCGTCGCGCGTCGCGCGGCGCCCGCAGCCTCGGTCTTACGGCACGCTGATGGCCGGCAGCGCCTTGACCGTGGCGGCGTTGCGCGCGTCGCCGGCGAAGCGCACCCGCAGGCGGAGGGTGCCGGCGGGCGCCGCGTACGTGAAGCGGAAGGCGGCGCGCGAGGTGGTGCGTGCGTGGGCCACCGTCGTCCAGGCACCGCCGCGGCGGGCCTGCAACACGAGCGCGACGCCGGCGCGGCGCGGCCGGAACGTGCCGGCCACGCGCACGAGGCCCGACGCCGAGGGCACGGCGGCGCTTGCCGCCACGCGAGCGCGCACGGCCACGGTGACCAGCGCCGGCGTCGTGGCCACGAACTCGAGTGACCGGGCCACCGGGGTGAAGGTCGCCGCGTAGGTGGTCGTGAAGCTCGGAGTGAAGGTGGCGACGGCGTTGCCGGCGGTTCCCGTTGTGACAGCCTTGCCCGCCGCCGGGAGGCCCCGCGGAGCGACGGCGACGCCGACAAGGTTGCCGATGGCGTAGGCCTTGTCGACGGCGTCGGCCGCGTGGACCGTGAGATTGACCCTGGCGCCCAGCGCGATGGTCGCCGCGGCGCGCGTGAGGGTGAGCCCGACGGCTGTCGGCGACGACCACGCGACGACGCTCCGCGAGGCGGCGCTGCCGGTCGTCGCCTGCACAGTGACGACGTGGCGGGTGGGCGCCTGCGGGTCGGGTCCGGCCCCGAGCGTGGACGTGCCGAGCGCGAAGCTGAATGTCTTCGTCGCCCCGCTGCCCGAGGCGACGATCGCGACCGGGCTACCGCCGTCGACCGTATACCGCAGGTCGTGCGGCACGAAGATGCTGATGCCCGCGGTGAAGGCCCGGCCCTGGGCGTTGTGACCGGGCGGCCAGGCGACCTCACGAGCCGAGCCGGCGACGGACAGGGTCGATGCGCTACCGCCCGAGACAGGCGGCTTCACCGTGACTGCGGGTGCCGTATCGACGACGTCGGGCAGCCCGTTGCGCGTGACCCGCCAGCCGATCTGGCCGCGCGTCGAGGGGCAGATGCCGCCGTCGACGAGCTTGTCGGCCGGCAGCGGCGGATAGACCTTCCCCTGGTAGGCATCGAGACCCTCCTGGCCGCCCCGCATAATGCACACATCGTGGGTCGTGCCACCGACCACGGAGTTGCGGTTGCGCACCCAGAGATAGCCCGAGAATCGGCTGCCGGTGCTCGCGGGGCCGGCGTCGTACTCGTCGAGGGCGCCGAAGACGTGGCCGATCTCGTGGGCGAGCACGCCATCGAAGTTGGCCGGGCCGAAGGTGGCGTTGTCGTAGGTGAGCACGCTGTAGGGTCCGAAGAGCGCGAACGTGTAGGCGAACTGCTTGTTCGGAAACATGCCGGGCGTCTTGTCGTGCGTGGCCTTTGCGTCATCGTGCAGGCTGTCGACGACGTAGACGGTGAACGCCCAATCGGTGCCGTTGGCCGTGCGCACGGCGTTGTCGTAGGCGGTCTCGGGCGGCGGCGAATCGGCGGCCGAGGTGGCCGGGTGCCCCAGCTTCTTCATGATCGGATGACGCCAGAGCTGGTCGTTGGTCGAGGCGAT
>DATIYD010000345.1:0-2510 GCA_035517975.1 Thermoleophilia bacterium
TCGCCCCGCCCTTCGCTCTTGCCTACTCGAGGCCCACGAAGACCCTCATCCCGGACCTTCGCTCGAGCCACGCTCAGCCGGACTGGCGGTGATCCGACGCATCGCCTGCGGCTCGGAGAGCGACCTTCCGACCCTCGCCCCGCCCTTCGCTCTTGCCTACTCGAGGCCCACGAAGACCCTCATCCCGGACCTTCGCTCGAGCCACGCTCAGCCGGACTGGCGGTGATCCGACCCACGGCCTGCGGCTCGGAGAGCGACCTTCCGACCCTCGCCTCGCCCCTCGCTCTTGCCTGCGCGAGGCTCACGAAGACCCTCATCCCGGACCTTCACGTGCGCCGAAAGGGCTCAGGGCCGAGGGGGAATGCGCCGATGATGAGAGGGTTCGCCGTGCCGTCGCCGTAACCAGACTGGACAACGGTGCGAAGGGACCGGGCGCCCGCCCCGCGGGAGACGGGGCGGATGCGCGCGTCGCACGGCGTCACCCGATCATCGACGCACTCATGGAGGCGCACGTGAAGGTCGTGATCCTCGCCGGCGGGCTGGGCACACGCCTGTCCGAGGAGACGCAGGTCAGACCCAAGCCGATGGCCGAGATCGGCGAGCGGCCGCTGCTCTGGCACATCATGAAGATCTACGGCCATTTCGGCTTCACCGACTTCGTGGTCTGCCTCGGCTATAAGGGCTACCTGATCAAGGAGTACTTCGCCAACTACTTCCTGCACAACGCGAACGTGACGTTCGACCTGCGCGGTCGCAGCATGGAGGTCCACGACGGCGAGGTCGAGCCCTGGCGGGTCACCCTGGTCGACACGGGCACCGACACGCAGACCGGCGGCCGGGTGAAACGCGTCGCCGACTACCTCGGCGGCGAGACGTTTCTGCTGACCTACGGCGACGGCGTGGCCGACGTCGACGTGCCCGCGCTGCTCGACTACCATCGCATGCACGGCCGCCTCGCGACCGTCACCGCGGTGCAGCCACTGGGGCGCTTCGGGGCGCTCGAGCTCGACGCTCGAGAGCAGCGCGTCACGTCGTTCACCGAGAAGCCGGCGGGCGACGGCGCCTGGGTGAACGGCGGCTTCTTCGTGCTCGAGCCCGGAGTGCTCGACTACATCGCCGGCGACGAGACCTATTTCGAGCGCGAGCCGCTCGAGCGGCTCGCGGCCGACGGCGAGCTCATGGCTTACCGTCACTGCGGTTTCTGGCAACCCATGGACGTGCTGCGCGACAAGAGGCTGCTCGAGGAGCTCTGGCAGTCGGGTCGGGCACCGTGGAGGGTGTGGTGAGCGACGGCGGCGAGGCCGCGGCCGTCGCGGCGACCGTCGGGCCGGCGCTGTTCGACGGGGTCTACGCCGGCCGTCGCGTGCTGGTCACCGGGGATACGGGCTTCAAGGGTTCGTGGCTGTGCGCCTGGCTATCGAGCCTCGGCGCCGTCGTCGGCGGTTATGCGCTGGCGCCGCCCACCGATCCGAGCCTCTTCGAGCTCGCCGGCCTGAGCGGCGAGGTCGCCCACGTCGCGGGCGACGTGCGCGACCTCGCCGCGCTGCGCGGCGCCGTAGCCGCCTTCGAGCCCGAGTTCATCTTCCACCTGGCCGCCCAGCCGCTCGTGCGCGCTTCGTACAGCGACCCCGTCGGCACGCTCGCCACGAACGTCATGGGCACGGTCGACCTGTTCGAGGCGGTGCGCGTGTGTCCGTCGGTGCGCGTCGTCGTCGTGGTCACGAGCGACAAATGCTACGAGAATCCCGGCGCGGGCACGGCGTTTCGCGAGGGCGACCCACTCGGTGGGCACGACCCGTACAGCGCGAGCAAGGCCTGCGCCGAGGTCGTGACCGCCGCCTACCGCCGCAGCTTCTTCGGCGCCGCGAGTGCAGTACGAGTCGCGAGCGCGCGCGCCGGCAACGTGATCGGCGGGGGCGACTGGGCCGACGATCGCCTGCTGCCCGACTGCATGCGGGCGATCGCCGCCGGCCGCGAGGTCGTGCTGCGCAGGCCGGCGGCCGTGAGACCCTGGCAGCACGTGCTCGAGCCGCTCTCGGGTTACCTGTGGCTGGGCGCGCGCCTGCTGCTCGACGGACAGCGGCGCGACGGCGCCTGGAACTTCGGGCCCGGCGCCGAGGCGGCCGTGCCTGTGGCGGCGGTCGTCGAGGCGTTCTTCGAAGCCTACGGAGCCGGCTCCTGGCGCCGCGATCCGGCCGGCGGCGAGCAGCCCCACGAGGCCGCGGAGCTGCTGCTCGACGACGAGAAGGCGCGCACGGAGCTCGGCTTGCGCCCGGTCTGGGACGTGCGCTCAGCCATCGCGCACACCGCCGCCTGGTATCGCCTGTGGAGCGCAGGCGGCGCCGACCTGAGAGCGGCCCTGCAGAGCGACGTCGACGCGTACGTTCTTGGCGCGTGCGAGCTGGATCTGCCGTGGGTGCGCGGCCGGTCCGCCGGCGCACGGGTGAGCGGCACAGTGGACGGGTGGTCGTGAGCAGGGCCGACGAGCTGCGCGGCGAGATCCTGGCGCT
>DATIYD010000346.1:0-3041 GCA_035517975.1 Thermoleophilia bacterium
GGAGGCATCGTCCTCGCGACGCCCGCGTCGACCGCCCCCACGTCCACAACCATCTCGGGTAGCTACAATACTGCCGGCAGCTACGGCATCACGGGCTATCCCGGCCTGACCATCAACACGCAGGGCAACGTCCCGAGCTTCATCAAGAACCCGCTCGCCGAGAAGCGCGGCGTCATCTTGCTCGTCTACTGCGCCGGCACCACGGAGAACGAGCAGATGCTCACCTACTTCAACGACGTCAAGGCCAAGTACGCGGCCCAGGGCTCCTTCTTCTCGATCGAGGCGCACCACGCCTCCGAGCTTGGCAACGTGCTCGCTCAGCTCAAGATCACCCAGCCGCCGGCCTTCGCCGTGATCTCGCCCGACGGCAAGGTGTACCAGGAGTACACGGGCTGGATCAGCCCGGCCGTCATGTCGCAGGTCGTGGCGAACTCGCTCGCCAAGTAACGCCCGCCGACAACTCCAGAAGGCTTGAGCGACGCCGCCCCCAGGGCGGCGTCGCTGTCTCACGGGCTGCGGCCGTTCGGCGCCTCGCCGTCTGGACCTTTCGAGCGGCGCGTCGTTTGACCGACGTGGCGAGCGTGGTACGATAATCCCGACCTTTTCTGTTGGTATTCAAAGCGAACGTCACGGAGGGCCGGCCTTGCGTATCTCCTCGCGCTGCGAGTATGGCCTGAGGGCCATGATCTACCTCGCGCGGGCGGGGCGCACCGACCCGGTGCCTCTCACCGAGATCGCCCACCGCGAAGACATGCCCACCGCCTTTCTCGAACGAGTGCTCGCCCGTCTGCGCGAGGGCGGGCTCGTGGCCAGCACGAGGGGCGCGAGCGGCGGCTATCGCCTCTCGCGCCCGGCAAAGGCCATCTCCGTGGCCGACATCGTCACCGCCATCGAGGGGCCGCTGTCGCTGGTCGGCTGCCTGCCCGACGAGGGCGGCTGCGCACGCGCCGGCAGCTGCGCCTCGCAGCGCGTCTGGCGGCGGCTCGACGACGCGATCAACGGAGCGCTCGGCGGCATCAGTCTCGATGAACTCTCGGTGGAGGCGATCACGACATGAGAACCGTCTACTTCGACCACGCGGCGACCACCGCCGTCGATCCCCGCGTCTTCGCCGAGATGGAGCCGTACTTCGTCGAGCGCTACGGCAACCCGTCCGAGATCCACGGTCCCGGCCGCATCGCTCGCGAGGCGGTCGACAAGGGCCGCTCCCAGGTAGCGGCGGCACTCGGCGCGGCCGACAAGGAGATCGTGTTCACGAGCGGCGGCACCGAGGCCGACAACCTGGCGCTGACCGGTTACCTCCAGCGCTTCGAGCCCGGCCACCTGATCGTGAGCGCCATCGAGCACCCGGCCGTCATGGAGACCGCGCGCTACCTCATGCGCCAGGGCTGGGAGGCGACCTTCGCCCCCGTCGACCACGACGGGCGCGTCGATGTCGACGCCTACGCCGCGGCCTTCCGGTCCGACACGCGCCTGGCCTCGGTGATGTTCGCCAACAACGTGGTCGGCACGGTGCAGCCCATCGCCGAGCTCGCCGCCATCGCCCACGAGCACGGGGCGGCCTTCCACACCGACGCCGTCCAGGCCGTCGGTGCGATGCCGATCGACGTCGGCGCTCTCGGCGTCGACCTGTTGTCGCTGTCGGGCCACAAGCTCTACGGTCCCAAGGGCATCGGAGCCCTCTACATCAAGCGCGGTACGCGGATAGCTCCCATCCTGCACGGCGGCGGCCACGAGCGCCGGCTGCGCTCCGGCACGGAGAACGTGCCGGGCATCGTCGGTCTGGGCGCGGCTCTCACCCTGGCCGTGGCCGAGCTGCCCGCGCAGGCTCCGCGCCTCGCGGCCCTGCGCGACCGTCTGGCCCAGGGCGTCCTGGCCGCGATCGACGACACGGTCTACCTGGGCCATCCGACCGATCGTCTGCCGGGCAACGTCTGTGTCTCGATCGCCTACATCGAGGGCGAGTCGATGGTCCTGCAGCTCGACGGCAAGGGCATCGCCGTGTCGAGCGGCTCGGCCTGCGCGTCGGGCTCGCTCGAGCCGTCGCACGTGATCCTCGGCATGGGCTACCACGCCGAGGAGGCCCACGGCAGCGTGCGCCTCACGCTGGGCCGCGACAACACGGACGCCGACGCCGACTACTTCCTCGAGGTCTTCCCGCCCATCGTCGCGCGCCTGCGCGAGATGAGTCCGCTCTACGTGAAGAGGTAATCACATGTACACCGATCTCGTGATGGATCACTTCTCGAACCCGCGCAACGTGGGCGAGGTCGAGGAGCCCGACGGCGCCGGCCAGATCGGCAACCCGGTCTGCGGCGACGTCATGCGCATGACGATCAAGGTCGACGACGACCGCATCACCGACGTCAAGTTCAAGACCTTTGGCTGCGGCGCGGCGGTGGCCACGTCGAGCATGGTGACCGAGATGGTCATGGGCAAGACGTTGGACGAGGCAGCCGAGATCTCGAATCGCGCCGTCGCCGAGGCCCTGGGCGGCCTGCCGGCCCAGAAGATGCACTGCTCCAACCTGGCCGCCGACGCGCTGCACCTGGCGATCGAGGACTACCTCACCAAGGCCGGACGCAGCGGCGACGTCGCGAAGGTGCTCGGAAAAAAAGCGTCGTCGTAGGCCTGAGCGGCGGCGTCGACAGCGCCGTGGCCGCCCTTCTTCTGCGCGAGGCCGGCTACCACGTGCGAGCCGCTACCGTGAAGCTCTGGCCGGGCGACGACGAGCGGAGCTGCTGTTCGCCGGCCGCGATCCTGCGCGCTCGAGAGAGCGCGCACGCGATCGGCGCGCCCCACTTCAGCGTCAACGACGAGCCGCGCTTCGCGGCCGACGTCGTCGAGCCCTTCGTGGCCGCCTACCTGGCGGGCGAGACGCCCAACCCCTGCATCGCCTGCAACCCCGGCCGTCTGCAGCGCCTCGTCGACCTGGCCGACCGTTTTGGCGCCGGCTGGGTGGCGACCGGACACTACGCGCGCGTGGTGCGCGTCGACGGCGCGCCGCACGTGGCTCGCGGGCGCGATCGCGCGAAGGATCA
>DATIYD010000347.1:0-2598 GCA_035517975.1 Thermoleophilia bacterium
GCGCCGTCCGCCGCCGCTCCGAGGCCCGCCACCGTGGCCGCCGCCGCCGGGGTCAGCGCGAAGCGCACGTAGACCGACGGCTCGGTGACGTCATGGTAGCCCTGGGCCATCTCGTGGCTCGAGATGGCCGTGCCGCAGCGCGGACAGTAAGGCACGACCTTGAAGCCCTCGTAGAGCAGCCCGCGATCCCAGATCTGCCGCAGGATCCACCACACCGACTCGATGTAGTCGTTGGTGAGCGTGTAGTAGGCGTCGTCGAGATCGATCCAGAAACCGATGCGCTCGGTCATGCGGTCCCAGTCTTTCAGGTACGTCAGCACGCTCTCGCGGCAGAGGGCGTTGAAGCGGGCGACGCCGTACTCCTCGATCTGCTCCTTGCCGTCGATGCCGAGCCGACGCTCGACCTCGAGCTCGACCGGCAGGCCGTGACAGTCCCAGCCGGCCTTGCGCGGCACGCGGAAGCCGCGCATGGTCTTGTAGCGGGGGAAGATGTCCTTGAAGACCCGGGAGAGCACGTGGTGGGCGCCGGGGCGGCCGTTGGCCGTCGGCGGCCCCTCGTAGAAGACGAACAGGGGGGCCTCGCGACGCAGCTCGAGGCTCTTCTCGAAGATGCGCTCGCCGCGCCAGAACTCGAGGATCCGCGCCTCGAGGCCGGGGAAGTCGGCCTTGGGCGAGACCTCGCGGAACCGTGGCGGCCTGTCGTTCACGAACGGGCTCCTCGTCGTCGTTTCGGGTGACGCGGCGCTTGCGGCAAGCACACGAGAAACGATGCGCGTACCGCACGAGCGGACGCGCGCCGGCGCCGGGCCGTCAATTCTAGCAGACGAGGGTAGAATGGAGCGCACGATGGTTCAGCCCCCATCCCCCACGGCGTTCCCGGCCGATCTCACTTCTCTGCTCGTCGTGCTCGACTACGACGGCACCGTGACCGACCGCGAGTACAACGTGCTGGCGCTGCAGCGGTTGACCGGCGACGCGTGGCGCCCGCTCGACGAGGCCGTCGTGCGCGGCGAGCTGAGCCACGCCGAGTGCTTCACCCGCCAGGTCGGCCTGATCGACGCCTCCCGCGACGAGATCGTCGCCGCGACCCTCGACGGGGCGCGCTCGGCGCCGGGCTTCGCGGAGTTCCTCGAGACACTCGTGGGACGCGGCGCCCGCGTCGCCGTGGTGAGCGCCGGCTACCGCGAGGCGATCGAGGAGCTCTGGCGGCGGGAGGGCCTGCCGCCGGTCGAGCTCGCGGCCACCACGATCGTGCCTCGTGACGGCGCCGACGGCCCGCCCTGGACGCTGCGCTTCGACCCGCGCTTCGGCGATTGTCCGACCTGCGGCCCGGGCGGCTGCAAGGCCGGCGCCCTGCGCCGCCTGCGGCGGGCCGGCGACGTCGTGGCCGTGTTCGGCGACGGCGTCTCCGACCTCTGCCTGGCGCGCGAGGCCGACATCGTCTTCGCACGCGGCGTCCTCTGCGAGCTTTGTGACCGCGAGGCCATCGCGTATCATCGCCTCAGTGACTACCGACTCGCTCTCGCGCAGCTGACCGAGTGGACGACTCCCCCAGGAGCGACGCCGTGACCACCCCGCCTCCGACGCCTTCGGGCCCGCCGCCTGCGGGCGCGCCGTCTGCGGGCGCGCCGTCGGCCGGCGCGCCGTCGGCCGCCCGCCCGCCGGCCGCGGCCCGAAGCCTCGGCGCCAACCTCTGGCAGTTCGTGCGGTTCTGCCTGGTGGGCGGCAGCGGCGTGATCGTCAACCTGGTGGTCTTCACCCTCGTGCTGCTGGTCTGGCTGCTCGTCAGCGGGCACATCCACTCGGCCGGCGGCCTCGCGAGCTCGGTCCACGGCCTGATCGTCAAGAAGGACACCGCCGGCGTGCCGGCGGCGGCCGCCTACCTCGCCAACGCTGCCGGCTTCATCGTCTCGGTCATGACCAACTACTACCTGAACCGGCGCTGGACGTTCCGCTCGAGCAAGGACATCGGCAGCGAGCTGCCGAAGTTCTTCACCGTAAGCGTGGTCGCCTACGGCGGGCAGCTCGCCATCTTCTGGCTGCTGCGCGAGCAGGCCCACGTGGCGCCGATCCCGAGCCAGCTCATCGCGATCGTCTTCGTCATGCCGATCAACTTCGTGGCCAACAAGCTGTGGAGCTTCCGATGAGCACGAGCGCCGCGCCGCTCGTCGCCATCGACACCGCCGAGCGCAGCCGGCGGCGGCGCGTCATGGGCCTTGCCGCCGGGCTCACCGCCGTGGCCATCGGCCTCATCGTCCTGCTGTTCGGCGCGCTCCATGTCTGGTACGGCCTGCACGACATCTCCGACACGACGATCTACGCCGACTACGCGGCCCACATGGCCGCCGGCTTCGTGCCCTACATCGACTTTCCGGTCGAGTACCCGCCGCTCGCGGTGCCGCTGTTCCTGCTGCCGGGCCACAGCGCGAGCGTCGTGGCCTACAGCGACTGGTTCAACGTCGAGATGTACCTCATGACGGCGGTAGCGGCAGCGGTCACCGCCGCCGCCGCCCTGCGCCTCTGGCCGAGCGGTCGTAAGCCCTACCTGGCCGCCGTGACCTTCGCCGCCTGCGTCCTGGCCACCGGCGCCATCATCGA
>DATIYD010000348.1:0-9507 GCA_035517975.1 Thermoleophilia bacterium
GCTGCTCGCCGCCGCCGCCGAGCTCGACGCGGCCGGCGCCTGCGTGGTGCCGGGCTTCGTCGATGCTCACACCCACGCGGTCTTCGCCGGCTCGCGCGCCGACGAGTACGCCGCCCGGCTGGGCGGAGTGAGCTACGCCGAGATCCTGGCCTCGGGCGGCGGCATCAACGCCACCGTAGCGGCCACGCGGGCCGCGACCGTCGACGAGCTGACCCGCACGACCCTGCGGCGTCTCGACTCGTTCCTCGCTCACGGCACGACGACCCTCGAGATCAAGAGCGGCTACGGTCTGACGACCGCCGACGAGGCGAAGATGCTCGACGCGGCGGCGGCGGGCCATCCGGCCCGCCGCCGCCTCACCGTGCTCGGCGCCCACTTCACGCCACCCGAGTTCGGCGGTCGCGACGACCGGTACATCGACCTCGTCTGCGAGGAGATGCTGCCCGCGCTGCGTGGCCGGGCCGACTTCGTCGACGTCTTCTGCGACGAGGGCGCCTTCACCGTGGCCCAGTCGCGCCGGGTGCTCGAGGTGGGGAAGACCCTCGGCTTCGGGCTCAAGATCCACGCCGACGAGCTTGCTCGCTCCGGCGGCAGCCTGCTGGCGGCGGAGCTCGGCTGCATCTCGGCCGACCACCTCGTGCACGCCGGCCCCGAGCAGATCGCGGCCCTGCGCGACGCCGGCGTGGTGGCCGTGCTGTTGCCGGGCACCAGCTTCACGCTGCACCAGTCCTACGCGCGGGCGCGCGAGATGCTCGAGGCGGGGCTGCAGATCGCTCTGGCAACCGACTTCAACCCCGGCACCTGCTACTGCGAGAACCTGCAGCAGATGATCGCCCTGGCCTGCCAGGAGATGCGCCTGACCCCGGCCCAGGCGCTGCGCGCCGCGACGGCCGGCGGCGCTGCCGCGCTCGGCCTGGGCGCCGAGGCCGGCAGCCTCCGGCCCGGCCTCTCGTGCGACCTGGTCGTCCTCGACGCGGTCAGCCGCCACGAGTTGCCCTACCACTTCGGCGTGAACCTGGCGGCGGTGGTCGTCGCGGGCGGTCGTGTCGTGGCTCGCGACGGCGCGCCCTGCTACTGAGAAGGAGACCTACGTGACGCTGATCGAGTGTGTGCCGAACTTCTCCGAGGGTCGCCGTCCCGAGGTCGTCGACGAGATCGTGGCGGCCGTCGCCGGCACGCCGGGGGTGACGCTGCTCGATCGCCAGAGCGACGGCCACCACAACCGCAGCGTGGTCACCTTCGTGGGCGACTCACCGGCCGCCCAGGAGGCCGCCTTTCGCGCGATCGCCACGGCGGCGCGGCTCATCGATCTGAACCACCACGAGGGTGCCCACCCGCGCTTCGGAGCCACCGACGTGATGCCCTTCGTGCCGATCCGCGCCGACGACATGCCGGCCTGCGTCGAGGCCGCCCACGCGCTCGGCGCGCGCGTCGGCGCCGAGCTCGCCATCCCGGTCTACTTCTACGAGGACGCGGCCCGCCGGCCCGAGCGGCGCAATCTGGCCGACGTGCGGCGCGGCGAGTTCGAGGGTCTGCGCGAGGTCATCGCACGCGATCCGCAGCGGGCGCCCGATGAGGGCCCCGTCGCCGTGCATCCGCGGGCCGGCGCCGTGGCGATCGGCGCCCGGCAGGCGCTCATCGCCTACAACGTCAACCTCGATTCGACCGACCTCGAGCTCGCCCGGCGCATCGCCGGCGAGATCCGCGAGCGCGACGGCGGGCTGCCCTGCCTGAAGGCGATGGGTCTCGCCCTCGACGACGGCGTGCAGGTCTCGATGAACCTCACCGACTATCGCCGCACGTCGCTGCTCGACGCCTTCGAGGCCGTGCGCAGCCGCGCCGTGGCGGCCGGCGCGGCCGTGCGCGAGAGCGAGGTAGTGGGTCTGCTGCCCGAAGACGCGGTGACCGCGCTCGCCCGCGAGGTGCTGCAGGCGCCGCTGCTCGGCCGCGCCCTGGTGCTCGACGCGAAGATCCTCGACGGGCTGCTGGCCGCGGACCAGGCGCGCGACGAAGTCCCGCCTGCCTGAGCGCCGACGACGCGGTCGCTCGGGGCACCAGGCGCGCGACGAAGTCCCGCCTGCCTGAGCGCCGACGACGCAGTCGCCCGGCGGACTAGCGTCTGAGGCCCGCCGGCCGGCACCCGCGGCAGGCCGGCTCCTTTTTCCGTCCGACCCCGTCTGTAGCATCTCGCTTGACACGAACAGGTGTTCCGGCCTAGAGTTCCGACACGAACACATGTTCGAGACAAGGGAGAGAGGCGTGACTGGTCTGACGGCACGACAGGAGCAGGTGCTTCGCTTCATCCGCGAGTTCACCCACGCCAACGGGTACCCGCCGACGGTGCGCGAGATCGGCAGCCAGCTCGAGCTGTCGTCGCCCTCCACGGTCCACGTGCACCTCGGCAATCTCGAGCGCCTCGGCTTCATCCGCCGCGATCCCAGCAAGCCGCGCGCGCTCGAGCTCGTCGATTCCCCGCGTCCGCCGCGGCCGCTGCCGCTCGTCGGTCAGGTCGCCGCCGGCATGCCCATCGTCGCCGAGCAGAACATCGAGGAGTACGTCGAGGTGCCGGCCATGCTGCGCCGCAGCGACGACGACTTCCTGCTGCGCGTCGAGGGCGACTCCATGATCGACGCCGGCATCCACAACGACGATCTGATCGTCGTGCACCGCCAGGCGACCGCCGACAACGGCGATATCGTGGTCGCCCTGGTCGGCGACGAGGCCACCACCAAGCGCTTCTTCCGCGAGGCCGGCCGCATCCGCCTACAGCCGGCCAACGACCTCTACGAGCCGATCGTGCTCGACGACGTCGAGCTCGTCGGGCGGGTCGTCGGGGTGCTGCGCAGGCTATGAGCGTCGTCGCCTTCGCCCAACCCGCCCAGACGCTGGCCGCCGCGGTCGACGAGCTCGTCGTGCTCGTGCGCAACCGGGCCGGCGGGTCGTGTGTCTGGTGCGGCTCGCCCGACCTCTGGGTCGACGAGCCGCGGGGGTGTGGTCACAGCGAGGGCGACTGTCTGGTCGTGACCTGCCGCGAGTGCGGCGCCGAGCTTCTCACCGAACGGCTTCCCCAGACGAGGGGCCGGTGCGCATGACCGACGCACCGAGCCGCACAGGCCATCGCGTCGGCCCCTCGCAGGCCGCCGTCCCAGCCACCCGGCAGGGGCCGGCCCAGGCGCGCAGACGGAACCCCCCCGAACGGCGGCGGCGGGCGGCCGCACGCCGCCGCCGTCTGCGCGGCCTCAGCCGGCTGGCGCTCCTGGTTGTGGTCCTCTTCGCCACCATCTGGGTCGGCGTGCACGTCGCCAACGCCACGAGCGACGCCTCCACCGTCACCGAGCATCACTACGTCGTACGCGCCGGCGATACCCTGTGGAACGTCGCCCGTCGCGTGTACCCGGGCAACGTCGACACGCGGCAGCTCGTCTTCGACATCGAGCAGCGCAACGGGCTCGCGAGCGCCGACATCCGCCCCGGCGAGACGCTGATCCTGCCCATCCTGCCGCAGTAGGCGGCGGCCGCCGGCGCCGAGCCGCGCTCGGGCGCGGGGCCTCTTCCTCTACAGCCAGTGGTGGCGCTTGAAATACGTGAAGAGTCCGAGCGAGCTGGCCGCCATCAGCGACAGGGCGTAAGGGTAGCCCAGATGCCAGTGCAGCTCGGGCATGCGCGCGAAGTTCATGCCGTAGATGCTGGCTATCACGGTCGGCAGGGCGATGATCGCCGCCCAGGCACTGACTTTCAGCACGACCTCGTTCAGGTTGTTCGAGACCACCGAGAGATGCGCCTCGAGCGCGGCCGAGATCAGGTCGTGCGCGGTGTCCAGGTCTTCCGACACGCGCACCACGTGGTCGTAGAGGTCGCGCACGTAGGCATCGAGGTCGGCGGCCAGCACCTCCTCGTCGCGGCGCAGCAGCACGTTCAGCACCTCGCGCACCGGCGAGACGGCGCGGCGGAACAAGATGACGTCTCGACGCGCCGTGAAGGCCTCTTCGAGGCCCGTGCCCGATCCGGCCTCCGGGCCGTAGACAAGGCGCTCCTCGAGTGCCTCCAGGCGATCCTGGATCTCGTCGACCGCCACGAAGTAGCCGTCGACCACATGGTCGAGGAGCGCATAGCCGAAGAAACCGCCCGCGAAGTTGCGGAGCTGCTCGCCGGCGTGGTCCAGACGGTCGCGCAGCGCCGCCAGGTCGTCGCCTTGCCAGTGGCGGATGGTGATGGCGAAGTCGCGCGAGATGTAGGCGATGATCTCGCGCAGGTCGATGCGGTCTGCGGCCAGCGACACGTCGTAGGCGACCAGTGCGAAGAACCCCTCGTACTGCTCGATCTTGGGCCGCTGGCGGGCATGCACCGCGTCCTCGATGGCCAGCGGATGCAGGCCGAAGTCGGCCTGCAGCGCGGCCATCTCGTCGTCGGTGGGGTCGACCAGATCGATCCAGATGAAGGTCGCCGGCTCGCGGCAGGCGCTGGCGGCTTGCTCGAACGACAGCGACTCGGCGACGCGCTGCCCGTCTCTGTACACGGTGACGGTCGGCTTCATGACACGGGACAGTTCGCCGCCGTCGCGGCCGACACCTGCCCCAGGGCACGAGGGTGCGATATACTGCGCCGCAGGCGCGGGACGTGGCGCAGCCTGGTAGCGCACCTGCTTTGGGAGCAGGGGGCCGGCGGTTCGAATCCGCCCGTCCCGACCAGGTGTCCCATGAGCGGGACCAGGCGCGCAACGGAGTCGCGCCTGCCTGAGCCGCTCGTGAGCGGAGCACACTATGAGCGGGACTAGGCGCGCAACGGAGTCGCGCCTGCCTGAGCCGCTCGTGAGCGGAGCACATTATGAGCGGGAGTAGCTCAGTTGGCTAGAGCATCAGCCTTCCAAGCTGAGGGTCGCGGGTTCGAGGCCCGTCTCCCGCTCCACCTCCTCCTACATCCTCACGCCGTGGCAAGCTGGCGCCCGTAGCTCAGCCGGATAGAGCGTCGGACTTCTAATCCGAGGGTCGCAGGTTCGAATCCTGCCGGGCGCGCCACTTCAGCCATCGACCGGGTTCGTCCGCCGAGCCCCGCGGGGTGATATCGTCTCTCCAGGAACGCCTGACCGGGCCCTGACGGCCGACGCAGAGGGCGCGCCGGGCGCTGGCGCCGGACCGCCGCGAGGTAGGTGGCGGCCGCGAGACACGGAGGTGCAGCTTGGCCCGACTGCGGCGCGAAGGCACGGTACGGCCGGTCGCCCCGTTCGATTTCGATCAGGCGCTCGACTTCATCGCGACGTTCCCTCCCATGCACGGCGAGCAGGTGGTCTCGGAGAAGTCGCTCAAGCGCGCGGCCTGGGCCAGCCAGATGCCGGTCGCGTTCAAGCTCTTCTCGACCGGCACCGTCGAGGAGCCGGAGCTGCGCTACGAGTTCCACTCCGACGGTCCTCTGAGCGAGGCCGACACGGCTGCGCTCGTGCGCCGCATCGAGATCTACCTCAGCCTCGACGACGACCTGGGCCGTTTCTACGAGCTGATCGACGCCGATCCGCCGTTTGCGACCGTCAAGCGCGAGCTCTACGGCTACCACCAGGTCAAGTTCCTCACGCCTTTCGAGAATGCCTGCTGGACGATCCTCTCGCAGCGCAACATGCTGCGCATCGCGCAACACATGAAGCGGGTGATGATCCGGGAGTTCTCGGCGGGCGTCGAGTTCGAGGGCAGGCAGTACTGGCCCTTTCCCGGCGCCAGGGCGGTCGTACAGGCGAGCGTGGCCGACCTCACCCGGCTGCTCCGCAACAGCCGCCGCGCCGAGTACATCCACGGTGCCGCGGCCGCGTTCAGTGAGGTAGACGACGGCTTCCTTCGTGAGGGACCCTACGACGAGGTGTCCCGCTGGCTGACCGGCATCCCCGGCGTGGGCGCCTGGTCGGCCGCGTTCATCATGATCCGCAGCCTCGGGCGCATGGAGCGTATCCCCTACGGCGACAGCTCGCTCATGCGCATCGCGGGCCACATCTACGGCGACGGCCGGCCGCTGCCGGCCGAGAGACTGCAGGGCCTCGCCGATCGCTACGGCGACCTGCAAGGCTACTGGGCGCACTATCTGCGCGTCATGGGCCGGGTCGTCATGACTCCGTAGACGCCGCGCCGAGTCGTCGTCCTGCCAGGCAAAGGCGGGGACGAAAGGGGGAAACGGTGGCAAGGTTCAAGGTCGAGGTCGGCCACGGCATGGACGACTTCCAGGTCGAGGCCGACTCCTTCACCGACAACGACAATGGAGAGTTCATCGACTTCGTCGCCCGCAAGGCGTCGAACACGCCTCCATACCAGGTGCTGCGAGTGCGGGCCAGTCTGGTGATGAAGATCCAGAGGCTGCCCGAAGAGGCGTAGTCGGTCAACGCACGCGTACTCAGGCGCGGCAGACTCACAAGAGGCGCCTCGCGCCGACCGTCCAGTACGTGCCTCCGCAATCGACGCAGACCTTCGGGTCTTTGGCGTGACGCCGGCTCCAGGCCGGGTCGCCGGCGTCGAGCTCACGGCCGCACTGCTCGCAGACCAGTCTGGTGCCCGGTTTGCCGCTGCCGTCGTCCTCGACGGACTGCACGTGAAGGTGGTCGCAGCTCTCGGGCTCCGGGTCGCGGCCGGTGAGGCGCCGCAACGTCCGTCTGGCTACCCCTTCAGGCTTGGGGTCACGGGCTGAGCGTGTCTTGTTCGTGGAGTCGTTCATTGGAGTCCCCTCCTCCGTGCGCCGCGATGCGACGACGAAGCGCGAACACAAGCGCGGGATCGTCTCTTGGCTCAACGATGAGGGTCCACCGTGAGCACCCTGTCCCTGGTCGGTTACCGTTAGACCGGTTCCTCAAACGGGGGCGGCCGCACTCGCGCGCCGCACTCGCGGCGGCCGCGTCATGGGGTGTTGCGCTCCGCTCGATGGCGCCTTCTCGCTCGCCTGTGACGACCCGTGGGCGACGTGCTATTCTTACTCGCCGCTTTCTAGGGAGAGGTCCGCCACCGGTCGGCGGGCACCGTGGTGGGGGTAGCTCAGCTGGTAGAGCTCCAGGTTGTGGCCCTGGCGGTCGCGGGTTCGAATCCCGTCCCTCACCCCAATCCACCTCCCGACTGACAACGCCTGCGGGTGTGGCGGAACTGGTAGACGCGCTAGACTTAGGATCTGGTGGGCTCTGCCCGTGGAGGTTCAAGTCCTCTCACCCGCACCATTTGCTCCCTGGTCTCATTCGTCTGGCCCCAGAACGGGGTTCGCCGCTCGTGAGCCGAGGGCAAGAACCGCGAAGACAAAACGGAGACTGACATAGTGAAGACAGAGGTCAAGCCGGTTGCAGAGAACGAGGTCGAGCTCGCGGTCGAGGTGCCACGCGACGACGTCGAAGCCAAGATCGAGCGCACCATCTCGCGCCTGGCGCGCGAGACCAGCATCCCCGGCTTTCGCAAGGGCAAGGTGCCGCGCCAGATCGTCGTCAGCCGGCTCGGCGAGGACTACGTGCTCAGCCAGACCCTGAACGATTTCCTGCCCGAGTGGTACGAGAGCGCGGTCGACGAGGCCGACGTCGACCCCGTCTCCACGCCCGAGATCGACTTCGGCGACTTCACCGGCAAGGAGCCCTTCGCCTTCACCGCCAAGGTGCAGGTGCGCCCCGAGCCCACGCTCGGCGCCTACACCGGTCTCGAGGTCGAAAAGGACGAGGCCGAGATCACAGAGGCCCAGGTCGACGCTCAGCTCGCGATGCTCCAGGAGCGGTTCGCGAGCCTCAAGCCGGTCGAGGGTCGGGCGGCCGCCCGGGGCGACTTCGCCCAGATCGACTTCGCCGGCGCCACCGACGACGCGCCGCTCGAGGGCGCGCAGGCCGACGACTACATGCTCGAGATCGGCCAGGGCAACCTCATCCCCGGCTTCGAGGAGCACCTCGAGGGGCTGTCGGCCGGCGACACGACCACCTTCGATCTCACCTTCCCCGACGACTACCAGGCCGAAGACCTGCAGGGAAAAGCCGTCACCTTCACCGTTACCATGAAGGAGATCAAGGAGAAGGTGGTGCCCCCGCTCGACGACGACTTCGCCCAGCAGGCGAGCGAGTTCGACACCCTCGCCGCCCTGCGCGACGACGTGCGCACGCGCCTCGTCGCGGCGCGCGAGCAGATGGTCGAGCGCGAGTATCGCAACCGCGTGGTCGAGCAGGCCGTCGCCAACGCCTCGGTGACCGTGCCGCCGGCCATGATCGAGCGTCAGGCCCATGCGCTCTACCACGAGCTCGAATCAGCCGTCGGCGAGCGCGGCCTCGACATGGCGCAGTACCTCGAGGCCATCGGCAAGACCGAAGAAGAGACCGAGGCCGACCTGCGTCCCAGGGCCGAGGCCGAGGTCACCCGCGGTCTCGTGCTGGCGGCCATCCGCGACGCCGAGAAGATCGAAGTTTCCGACGACGAGCTTCGAGCGCGCATAATGGAGGACGCGGAGCTTCTGCAGCGCGACCCGAACCAGCTCGTGCTCGACGTCTACGCCTCCGGAAGGCAAAACATGCTGCGCGACGAATTGGTCATCGCCAAGACGGTCGACTTCCTCGTCGAGCACGCGACGGCGGTGGCCGTCAAGCCGGCCGCCGACGAGGCGGCCAGGGCGGCCGACGACGAATCGGCGGCGCCCGCGGCCAAGGCCAAGGGCACGACAGCAAGGCGGAGCGGCAAGGCCGCGGCGCCCAAGCAGCGCACCAAGAAGACGAACGACGAGTAGCCGATGACCCGGAAGGTCGCGCAGGCCGGGCACCGAAAGGAGACGAAGAAGTGAGTCCACTGGTCCCGATGGTGATCGAGCAGACGAGTCGCGGCGAGCGCGCCTTCGACATCTACTCGCGTCTCCTCAACGAGCGTGTCATCTTCCTCGGTACGCCCATCAACGACGACATCGCGAACCTCGTCGTGGCGCAGCTCATCCACCTCGAGTCCGACGACCCCGACAAGGACATCAGCATCTACATCAACAGTCCCGGGGGCTCGGTCTACTCAGGCCTTGCCATCTACGACACGATGCAGTTCATCAAGCCCGACGTCTCGACCATCTGCGTGGGCATCGGTATGAGCATGGGTGCCCTCATCCTGGCCGGCGGCGCCAAGGGCAAGCGCTTCGCCCTGCCCAACGCCAAGATCCTCATCCATCAGCTGATCGGCGGCTTCGAGGGCCAGGCGGCCGATATCGAGATCCACGCGCGCGAGGTCATCCAGGTGCGCAAGACGCTCGACGAGATCCTCGCCAAGCACTCCGGACAGACGGTCGAGAAGGTCTCCAAGGACACCGACCGCGACTATTTCATGACAGCCGACGAGGCCAAGGAGTACGGCATCATCGACGACGTCATCTCACATCGATAGGAGGTTGCGGAGTGGCGGGACCTATCGACAGC
Source organism: Thermoleophilia bacterium (assembly GCA_035517975.1). Lineage (GTDB taxonomy): Bacteria > Actinomycetota > Thermoleophilia > UBA2241 > UBA2241 > Bog-752. Next base: position 9,374 of record DATIYD010000348.1, read on the forward strand.
AACGACCAGCTGCTGTGCAGCTTCTGCGGCAAGTCGCAGCGCCAGGTCAAGAAGCTCATCGCCGGCCCGGGCGTGTACATCTGTGACGAGTGCATCGATCTCTGCAACGAGATCATCGACGAGGAGCTCGCCGT
>DATIYD010000349.1:0-3214 GCA_035517975.1 Thermoleophilia bacterium
GCGGGGGAGGGTGCCTGCGGCACCCTCCCCCGCCCCCCGCGGGTCGCCCGTCGCGGCGCCGAGGCGCTCGGGCGGGCGGACTCGTTGTCAGGCGGCCATCTCGGCTTGGCTGCGGACGTCGGCGCCGCTGCCGTCGCCCGAAGCCGTCTCGATCCAGGCGTCGCCCTGGCTCATGCCGAGGGCGCGCAGGATGGGCTGACGCGTGCCCGGGTAGATCAGCAGACCGGCGACGGCGCCGCCGATGAGGGTGCCGCCGACCACCCACGCCGCCCAGCGAGTGCTGCGTTGCGGGCGGATGACCCGTTCGCTCGCGCCCTGCAGCGAGGCCACGATGCGGTCGAGGTCCTTGCGGATGTCGTCGTCCAGGAGCTTCGACACGCCGTTCTCGGTGAGTCCCTCGTAGAGGTGGCGTCCGGCGACGATCAGCGTGCGCAGATCGTCGCGCAGCTCGTCGTCTTTCATGATGCGCCGTACGTACGGCGCCGCCGCGCTTGCCGCGCCCGCCGCGCGCAGAACCTTCGCGCGGTTCTCGTCCAAAGCCATGGCGTCTCCCTTCTCCTTGCCTGGCCGCCGTCACCGCGGTGCCGTGTGCGGACCCCCTGAAGCGGCGGCTTTTGCCGGTGTTCCACGCCCTCATTGACCACGAGGACGCGCAGAGCAAACCGTTGGTCCCCGCGACACCACGCGTCAGGCCGGCTGTGCAGGGAGAAAGGGCTCGGGTGCGGTCGTCAGGGCGGCGCCTGACGGCGGCTCAGGACGCCGGTGTCTGTGGCAGCGAGCGCATCCGCAGGGCGGTGAGCACGACCCAGAGCAGCAAGGGGACGACCATCAGACGCTGGCTCAACCCCGACAGGTCGCTGCCGCTGGTGGCGCCCATGAAGATAGAGCTGCCCGCGCCCAGGACGGCGAGGCTCGACGAGGCAGTGAAGTAGGTGCGCCAGCGGTCGTCGCGGCGGAAGTGCACGGTGAGCAGGATGATGGCCACGATCAGGCCGGCGTAGCCGAAATCGGCGGCCGACTCGTGGATCTCGCCGGCGAGCGTGACGACCGCTCCCTGGAGATTGGTGGGAAAGGCGGCGGCGAGAAAGGCGGCGACGCCGCACAGCGCGATCAACACGAAGGCGGTCTGCGAGAGCGCGGAGCGGCGCACGCTGCGCGCCAGGCCATGCTGCAGGGCGAGCAGGCTGAGCCCCAGCACGACGAAGGCCGACGTCTGCAGGAACCCGAACGGCCCGATGGCGAGCTCGCTGATCGTGCGCTGGATCGGGTTGTACAGCGGACGCAGGAGCTCCTCGGTCGTGACCGCCGCGAAGAAGTAGAGGATGCCGAGCACGGTGAACGTGGCCAGCGCGGTGACGAGCCAGGCGCGCCACGCCCGCCGGCAGATGACGGCGTACCGCCGTGCGCCGCAGCGCAGACCGGCGAGCCGAGAGCCGCGCGGACAGGCCGGCGCCCGCGCGCCGGTGAGTCTGGTGCGGAGCTGCCGGTAGGCTCGACTGATGCTGTCTGTCACGGGGTCGTCCTTCGTCTGGCGGCGCCGTCGTCGGCGCCGGTCCTCGCTGTATCGGCGGCCGCGGCGACGCACTTGACGGCGGGCCGTCAAAACGGCGGTGGTTCCGACAGGATAGCGCGGCTCGCCGCGCGACGGTACTCACCGATCGCTCGTACGGCGCGTCTCGGGGGTCGCCGCGCGCCTCGGTCGGGGCAGGCCGCGAGGCCCCGCCGTCCACCTGGTCCCTACTTGCTGTCTTCCCGATAGGGCACCGGAACGTACTCGACCGACGGACGGCGCTGGCCGCGCTGCGGGTAGAGGGTCATGAGCTCGTAGACGGCCGCCGGCACCTTGTCGCTCACGGGCAGACCGAGCTCGGCCGCGTAGTCGTAGCGGATGGGAAAGTCGTGGGTCCAGCGGCCGTGGCTGAGCAGCGTTGCCAGGCGCTCCGCCTCGTCGGCGCCGTGGGCCTCGAGCAAGAGCTCGCGCACCGTGTCGTGCACCTGGTCGATCGACTTGCGCGCCATGTCGCCCATGATGAGCGTCTGGTCGTTGCGGTTGGGATTGGGCGCATCGAGCGCGGCCAGGATGGAGACCGCCGGCCAGAAGCCCTGGGGCAGACCGCCGAGCTGGGGATCGACCGGGCCGAGCACGGCGTCGCGGTCCATGAGGATCTCGTCGGCGGCCAGCGCGACGAGGGTGCCACCCGACATCGCGTAGTGCGGCACCATCACGGTGACCCGGCCGCTGTGCCGCTTGAGAGCGTACGCGATCTGGTCGGAGGCCAGCACGAGTCCGCCGGGCGTGTGGAGGATCAGGTCGATCGGCATGTCGTCGGGCGTCAGGCGTATCGCGCGCAGCACCTGCTCGGCGTCGTCGACGTCGATCATGCCACCGAAGGGAATGCCGAGGAGCCGCATCGACTCCTGCCGGTGGATCATGGTCACGACGCGCGAGCCCCGCGCCTGCTCGAGGCCGCGAAGCAGACCCCGCCGCCGCCGCGCGCGCCGCCGCCGCAACAGCATCGGCAGGACCAGCGCCACCACGATGACGGCGGCCACGACCGCCCAGAAGACGTCCATCTCATCGTCTTCGTACCCCAAAGCATGGGCGCACGCACCTGGCCGGTGCGGCAGAGACCGGGGCCGGCTTGCCCGGGCCTCCTCGCCGAAGTGCCAACGGCTGCCAACGGTCACGGGCCCCCGCGGGCGTTGTAGGCTTCGCTTCGGCGGAAAGGAGCCTGACATGGACCATGAAGACCTGCCGGTGTCCCTGCCCTACCGGCACACGCAAGTCGGCTACATGACGCTGGTCGGTCTTGCGGCTGGATTTTTGACGCAGCTCGGCCGGGCCGTGCGCGACGTTCGCAAGGACCGCCGCATGAAGTGGGTCTCGGTGCCGCGCGCGGTGGGGTTCGCCGCCGTTCTGGCGCTCTTCTCGTCGCTGCACGTCACGGTCGATGACAGCGAGGTCGTGGTCTGCTTCACCATGTGCCTGCTGCCTCGCCGCATCCCGCTGGGCGAGATCTCGGCGGCCGAGATCGTCGCGGTGCCGTGGTACCACGGGTGGGGCATCCGCAAGAGAGCGGGCGGCTGGATGTACAACGTCTCGGGCCGGCGCGCCGTCAGGCTCACCCTGCCCGACGACCGCACCTTCACTATCGGCAGCGACCAACCCGAGGCGCTGCTCGCCGCGATCGAGCAGGCGCGCTCGCGGAGCACG
>DATIYD010000350.1:0-2602 GCA_035517975.1 Thermoleophilia bacterium
CTGCGCGGCTTCAACCTCGACGTCGTCTTCGTCGGGGTCAACGGCATCAGCGCGCGCGGCGGCGTGACGACACACGACGAAGACGACGGTCACACCGTGACGGCGCTGATCGGCCACGCGCAGACCGTGATCGCCGTGACCGAGAGCGCCAAGGTCGGCAAGGTGACCTTCGCCCGCATCTGCGACATCGAGCGGCTCGACGAGCTCGTCACCGACTCGGGCGCCGATCCCGACGAGCTGGCCGCGATCGAGGCCGCCGGGGTACGCATCACGCTCGTGTAGGCGCCACCCGGCGGGACCGCGGCGGCGTCCGGAGGGGGCCCCGCTCCGGACCGAGGCCCCGCTCCGCGGCGCGCCTTACCCCTGCGCTTGAGCGAAGCGCAGCGCCCGCAAGCGGCTGCCGGTCTCGTGCATGTAGAGCTGGTGGATGTGGCGCAGGGCCTCTTCGGCCCCGGGGTCGCTGGGCTGCTCGCGCAGCTCGGCGAGCGGCAGCTCGACCGCGCTGCGCATGGCCGCGACGGCCTCGGGGCTCACCGGCACGCCCTCGCCCACCGAGCACTCGCAGACCAGGCCGCCGAGCGAGGGCGAGAAGGCCAGGGCCAGGCCGCCCGAGCCGCAGCGGGCGCACTGGTCGAGCACCGGCAGGTATCCGGCCTCGTGGAGCAGCTTCATGAGCACGCCGAGCAGCAGCGGCGACGAGCGCGCCGGACCGTCGAAGCCGCGCTCGATCTCGGCCAGCGCCCGGGCCAGCAGGTTGAAGACACGGTCGTGGCGCTCCTCCTCGCCGAACAGGCCGGCGACGGCCTCGCAGGCCAGCGCCGCCGCCGCCATGGCCTCGCGATCCTCGCGCAGGCGCCAGAAGGCCACGACGAGCTGCGCCGAGGTGATCGTGTAGAGCGTGCGGCCGCGAAAGAGCACGACGTCGACCACGCCGAAGGGCTCGAGCCGGCCGCCCCAGCGCGACTTGGTGCGGCGCACGCCCTTGACCACGGCGTCGAGCCTGCCGAGCTCGCGGCTGAACAGGCAGACGATGCGGTCGGCCTCGCCGAGCGGCCTGCTGCTCAGCACGATCGCGCGGCTCTTCTCGTAGCGGCTCATCTCAGGCCCGTTCGCGGCCGCTGACCACGCGGGGCCGGCCGCCGAGGTCGTCGTGCACCTCGATCCCCTCGAAGCGGCCGCAGTCGCGGAAGATCGCCGTCACCTCGGCGGCCCGGTGCTCGGCGATCTCGACGGCCAGCACGCCGCGCAGCGCCAGGAACGGCGGCGCCGCCGGCACGATGCGGCGGTAGAAGTCGAGGCCGGCCGGGCCGCCGAGCAGGGCGGCGTGGGGCTCGTAAGCGTGCACGTCGGGCGGCGTCGCGGCGAGCTCGCCGTCGGCCACGTACGGCGGGTTCGAGACGATCAGATCGAAGAGCGAACCGGGCGGCACCTCGTCGAAGAGGTCGCTCGCCAGAAAGCGGCAGCGCTCGGCCAGGCCGAGCTGCTCGGCGTTCAGGCGGGCCAGCTCGAGCGCCCGATGATCGACGTCGACCCCGACCGCGCGCACGTCGCTGCGGGCGTGGGTGATCGCCAGGACGACGGCGCCGCTGCCCGTGCCGATGTCGAGCACGCGCGGCGGCTCGCGGCGCCGCCGGCCATCGAGCACGAGCGGCGACTCGCCGCCCAGGCGCACCTCGTCGAGCTCGCGGGACCGCTCTCGCGGCGACTCGGAATCGAGCTCGCGCAGCTTCGCGAGGGCGACCTCGACGAGGGTCTCGGTCTCCGGCCGGGGGATCAGGCAGTGCTCGTTCACGCAGACCTCGATGCCGTGGAACGCCTTGCGGCCGGTGAGGTAAGCGACCGGCTCGTGGCGCGCCCGCCGCGAGACCAGCTCGTGCAGGCTCGCGTGCTCGGCGGCGCGCAGCACGCGCTCGGGCTCGGCGTAAAGGTACTCGCGGCGGACGCCCAGCACGTGGGCCAGCAGGATCTCGGCGTCGAGGCGGGGCGACGGCGAGCTCGCTCGCAGCCGCCCCGCCTCGGCCGCCAGGGCGCGCCGCACCGTGAGCGGACGCGTCGCCTCGGTCATGCCTCTGCGGCGACGCTGGCGAGCTGTTTGCGGCGATCCTCGGCGGCGAGGGCCTCGGTGAACTCGTCGAGATCGCCCTCGAGGATCGCGGTCAGGCGGTGCGAGGTCAGGCCGATGCGGCCGTCGGTCACCCGGTTCTGCGGGTAGTTGTAGGTGCGGATCTTCTGCGAGCGGTCGCCGGTGCCGACCATGCTGCGGCGCTGAGCGGCCGTCTCCTTGTCCTGCGCGGCCTGGGCGATGTCGAACAGCCGGGCCCGCAGGATGCGCAGTGCCTGCTCCTTGTTCTGGAGCTGGCTCTTCTCGTCCTGGCAGCTCACCACGAGGCCGCTCGGCAGGTGGGTGATGCGCACCGCCGAATCGGTCGTGTTGACCGACTGGCCGCCCGGGCCGCTCGAACGGAAGATGTCGATGCGCAGGTCGTTCGGGTCGATCTGCACCTCGACCTCTTCGGCCTCGGGCAGCACGGCCACGGTGGCCGTCGAGGTGTGGATGCGGCCCTGCGACTCGGTCACCGGCACGCGCTGCACGCGGTGCACG
>DATIYD010000351.1:0-3979 GCA_035517975.1 Thermoleophilia bacterium
GTAAGCAGCAGGCAGGGCAGCCAGAGCAGGCCGAACCAGGCGACCTCCTCGGCCCCGAGGCCCAGCATGCCCTTGGCGCGCTCCCGCTCGGCGAGGCGGGCGGCGCGCGCGTGGTCGACGGCGACGGCGAAGCCGAGCGCCGTCTGGGCGCGCGCCGCCCCGAGGTCGGCGAGCGCCACGCGGCCGAGGCGACGTTCGAGCTCTTCGGGACCCCAGAGCTCGACGCCGAGCTCCGCGGCCGACAGCGCGGCGCCGCCGGTCGCGCCCTGCAGCGCCACCACGATGGTCTTGTCGGCGCCCACGTCGGCGCCCACGAAGGCCGCTTTGGCGAGCACCTCCTTGTCGACCGGCCGGTCCCAGGCCTTGCACTCGACCATGAGGGAGAAGGTGGTCAGGCCGTCGCCCTTCTCGGCGAGCACGTCGATCTCGTGGCGGGCGCCGGAGCGGCCTTCGCGCACGACGTTGCGGCGGGCAGCATAGCCGCCCGCCGCCAGCGCGTGCGCGACCTCTGCCTCGAGGCGGCGGCTCTTCTCTGCGCTGTACGGCTCGTCCACGATGCGCTCCAGACCTGCTCGCGTGTGCCCACTAGTTCGCCGCGGCGCCCGGCTTTCTTTGCCGCGGCGGCGTGTCGCGGCATGGGGGTCGCGCCCGAACGGCCAGAGAAGGGACGGGTCGGGAGCCCCCGTGAACGATAGACTGTGCGCCGGCCCTGGTAGAGCACGGAAGAAGCGGAGGAGGCACATGAGCCTGGCCAAGCGACTCGAGGCGTTGCGCGAGCGGGCGCAGCGCGAGATCTACGGATTGGACGACGACGCCCTGTTGTCGTCGAGGCACGTCATCACGCCCGACGAGGTCGCAGAACGCCATTACCTGGCACCGGTGCGTCTCGGCCGGGCGAGCTTCGACGCACCTCGCCCCATCAAGATGGCCGTCCCGGGCGATCCGGGCCAGGAGGCGCCGGGCGGCTCACCGCTCATCGTGCCGGGCACCAGGGTCGACCTCTTCGTCGCGGTCGAGGGGGGCGAGACGCTCGCGTTCCTGCACGAAGAAGACGACGAGCTCGAGCGCGCCAGCATCGAGATCGACCTTCAGGAGCGCCGTCTCGTGGTGGGCTACGTGGCCGAGCACCCGAACGCCGGCAACGCGAACCGGTTCTTCGAGAGCAGCCTGCAGACGATCGAGGCCGACGTCGAGCGCGCCAACGAGGTGGTCCGCGAGTTCAACGAGAGCCTCGCCCCCACCCTGGTCGGCGCCTTCGAGGTGGCCCGGGAGCGCGCGACCGAGCGCCGTAACCTCGCGTCGGGCCTGAAGCCGCCCAAATCCTACGAGCGCTGGTGGGGCAGGCCCTAGCGCGATCGCGCTTACAGCGGGCACGATCGGGCGGGCCCTGGCCCGACCGCCTGGCATGAGTGTCGGGACCGGCAGGATGTTCTCGCCGGGCGTTAACCCACCGCCGACTTCGGCCGATGAAGGAACCGTGGGTGACGGGGCGCCCGCGGCAGCGGTAGCGGCCCGTCCGGACGCACGTGAGGAGAGCGCGAGTGCTCCTGCAGGGGAATCTCAAAGAATTCAGCCTTCCGAACGTCCTTCAGCTCGTCAAGATGAGCGCCAAGACCGGCGCTCTCTCCATCACGCGCAAGGGCGAGTCGGGCAAGATCTTCTTCCGCGGCGGCCAGGTCTACTTCGCGACGGCCGACCCGGGCACCATGCCCCTCGGCGAGCGCCTCATGAAGTCGGGCCACCTGACCGCCAAACAGCTCAAGGCGGCGCTCGCCGAGCAGAAGAAGAAGTCGGGCAAAGGGCGCATCGGCGCGATCCTGCTCGAGCACGGCTACATCGACCGCTCCACGCTCGAGCAGTCGGTGCGCGACCAGATCGAAGACGTCACCTTCAACTTCTTCAGCTGGAACGACGGCGACTTCTCGTTCGAGGCCGACGAGACCGTGACCGACGAGGACATCTTCGTCGAGATGAACGTCGAGTCGGTGATCATGGAGGGTTGCCGGCGGATCGACGAGTGGGAGCTCATCTTCTCCACACTGGGTTCGCTCGAGCGCGTGCCGCACCTTTGCTACGCCGAGAAGGTCGAGAAGGACGGGGGTGTGAAGCTCGCCGCCGACCAGTGGCGGGTCGCCTGCCTGGTCGACGGACGCCACGACATCAACACCGTGCTCACCGAGTGCGGTCTCGATCGCTTCAACGGCGCCAAGATCATCTACGACCTGCACCAGGCCGGGCTTCTCATGGTGAGCGATTCCGCCATCGACGAGATCGGCCAGGGGCGCACCATCGTGGTGCGCGGCCCGATCGACGTCTACAACCAGGTCTTCATCAACACCCTGGCCGAGGGCAACGTGACCGAGCACCTGCGCGTCGAGCTCGTCAACGATCGCGAGGTCGAGGTGCCGATGATGGCGGCGACCTACTCCTCGAACGGCGCCGACCACGGCGACGACAACGCTGCGGCGAAGGCGGCCGAGGCCCTCGTGTTCACCGCGACCGTGAGCTCGCCCGAAGAGATCTGGCGCCGCTTCGCCGAGCAGAGCGCCGCCTTCGTGGTGCTGGCCAACGCCAACTCTCTCGACAGCCTCAAGGCCTCGGTCCGCGACCTCGGCTTCGTGCGCAAGCTCGGCAGCATGCCGATCGTCGTGGCCACCTACGTCTCGATGGACGAAGACTCGCTCGACCCCGTCGCGGTGGCCAAGGCGCTCGGCCTGGCCGACAAGATCCCGGTCCTGCCCTGCACGCTGCGCGACCGCGACTCGGTGGAGACCGTGGTCAAGACTGCCATCGCGCTCGCCTCCGAGGCCTGAGAAGCCGCCACCGGCCCGCCTCCGAGGCCTGAGAGGTCGCCACCGGCCCGCCTGCACCCTTGTCAGAGCCGCCGAGCGGGGAATAGATTTCGGTAGCCTCGACGTTTCGGGCCAGAGCCTATGGAAGGACCAGATCACATGTACTACCCCACCTACCGCATGCGGCGCTTGCGGCGTACACCCACGCTGCGACGCATGATGCGCGAGACGGCGCTCTCGCCCGACGATCTCATCTATCCGCTCTTCGTGTCGCACGGTGAGAACGTCAAGCGGCCGATCCCCTCCATGCCCGGCTGCGAGCAGCTCTCCATCGGCAATCTGCTGCCCGAGGTGCGCGAGATCAGCCAGCTCGGGATCCCGGCCGTCGTGCTGTTCGGCATCCCTTCCCACAAAGACTCGGCGGCCAGCAGCGCCTACGATCCCGAGGGCGTCGTGCAGCTCGCCATCAGGGCGATCAAAGACGAGGTACCCGAGCTCGTCGTGGTCACCGACGTCTGTCTCTGTGAGTACATGGACCACGGCCATTGCGGCGTCGTGCAGAACGGCGAGATCATGAACGACCTGACGCTCGAGCTGCTGGCCAAGATGGCCGTCAGCCACGTCGAAGCAGGCGCCGACATCGTCGCTCCCTCCGACATGATGGACGGCCGGGTGGCCGCCATCCGGGCCGCGCTCGACGACGAGGGCTTCACCGACGCCGTCATCATGGCCTACTCGGCCAAGTTCGCCTCGGCCTTCTACGGGCCGTTTCGCGACGCCGCGGAATCACCGCCGATGTTCGGCGACCGCAAGACCTACCAGATGGATCCGGCCAACGGCGAAGAGGCCGTGCGCGAGGCCCTGCTCGACATCGAGGAAGGCGCCGACATCGTCATGGTCAAGCCGGCGCTGCCCTACCTCGACGTCGTGAAGATGGTCAAGCAGGAGACCAAGTTCCCGCTGGCCGCCTACAACGTGAGCGGCGAGTACGCCATGCTCAAGGCGGCCGCGGCCAACGGCTGGCTCGACGAGCGCGCCTGCGTGATGGAGGCCCTGCTCTCGATCAAGCGGGCCGGCGCCGACCTCGTCATCACCTACCACGCCAAAGACGCGGTGCGCTGGCTCCAGCAGGAGCTCTAGAGGCGCCGGTACGCACGGGCGGCGGGGGCGGGCAACGGCTCGAGCCG
>DATIYD010000352.1:0-2860 GCA_035517975.1 Thermoleophilia bacterium
CTCCTGTTCGGCCCCCGCCACGATGCGGCCGATCTGATCGGCCACCTCGACCGGCAGCGGCTCGGGGTGGTGCGACGCCAGGATCTCGAGCGCCCTGGCCCGCGCGCGGTCGTGCAGGTCGGTCGCTCCCGCGGCCGTCCAGTCCTCACGCACGCGACGGTCGATGAGCCGCGGCTGGCTCTGGTCGCGCATGTGGCGCAGGGTGGCGTCGAGGCTCAGGAAGTCGCCGAACGACCCGACCTGGGCGATGTCATCGACCGCCAGGGTCTCGTCGTTCACCGGTATGCCTCCGACGACGTGCTTGATCATGGCGGCGACCTCGTCGTCCATGACGAGCTGGCCGTAGTCGAAGGTGACGCCCGATTCGAGCATCCCGAGGCCGTAGATCAGGTTGGCGCCTGCCAACGCTGGGAGCATGGCCGTCAGGGTCTTCTCGTGCCCGGACTGAGCGTCGCCCATCTTCGAGTCCGCCTACGCACCGGCGACCCAGCTCGGCAGCAGGTAGCGCCGCGCTATCTGGGCCACCGCGGCGCCGATCAGGCCGCATTCGGGGCTGCCCACCGAGGCCGAGGCCAGACGCAGGTCCATGGCCGTGGTCGAAGAGCCGTACACCACCGGCGAGCCGCGCTCGGTGAGCTGGCTGAGCGTGATGCCGGCCAGCACCTCAGCGTTGTGGGTGACCAGCGTGCCGGCCAGGGTGACCGGCGAGGAGCCGCCCGCCATGGCCATCGAGAGGATGTTGCAGGCCAGGCCCTCGCGGGCCGCCCCCATGATGATCTCGCAGGTGTCGCGCACGAGCTTCAGCGGGCTCACCGGGCAGGTGATGAACGAGACGAGCGGCCGCTCGCGCAAGGCGTCGCGGCCGCCCGCGATCACGCTCGCGACCTCGACGATCTTGCCCAGCAGGTAGCCGCTGAAGGGCCCCATGAACACGTGCTTGGTGGTGTTGGCGAACGTGGCCTCGGCGTTGTGGAGCTGACCGACCTGCTGGGGCACGTCGGCTGCCCCGACGGCGCGCTCGTAGACGTCGATCGAGTCGAGGAAGTCGCAGATGCGGGCCGCGTCGCCGACGTCGGCCTTGGTCGGCTCGCGCAGCTCGCCGCTCTTCGGGTCGACGATCAGCACGCCCTCGCCGAAGCTGGTGAAGCCCACCCGGCTCGACTCGACGACGTAGTCGCGGCTTGGGTCGCGGCCCGCGAGGCGCAGCCGCGAGGGCGCGCTGCGGATCGCGTCCTCGACGACGTGCTGCGGGATACGCACCACGCGGCGGCCGCGGTCGACGGCACAGCCGCCGTCTGAGAAGACGTCGAGCGCGGCCTCGTCTTCGACGAACACGCCGACGCGGTCGAGCACCTCGATCGTCGCCAGATGGATGTCGTCGATCTCGGCGGCGCTGAAGACGTTGAGACTCAGGCCGCCGCTGCGCGGGTGGCCGGCGTGCGGGTTGCGTCTCATCGGCCCACCTCGGCGAAGGGCGCCGCGACGCGCCGCTTCATGAGCTCGACGCAGTTGATCCTGATGCCGAGCAGCTCGGCGATGCGCGCCTTGGCCTCGAGGCCCTTGGCGGCGCCGGGCACCGAGGTGATGACCCCGATGTCGAGCTCCTCGCGCAGGCGGCGCATGAGAGTGGAGTCGGTCAGGTCGCGCGTGCTGACGCCGAGCTTGTCGGCCACGTAGCGCTTTGCCTCGGGCAACCTCATCTTGCGCGTGAGCTGCATGCGGGCCACCAGGTCTCCGGTGGTACGGATGCCGCCCATGGACGAGGCCAGCGCGTGGCTGATCGACATCCCGGCGGGATCGCCGGTGCCCACCTATAACCCGTCGACCCGCCCGATCTCGACCATGGCCGCGCTGCAGCGCGTCACGGCGTCGATGGGCGGCGTCTCGCAGACCGGCACGCCACCGACCCCCATGCCGACGTTGGCGTGGACCGGGATCGAGGCCTCGGCGGTGACGGCCTTGACGAAGGTCAGCGCCCTCGCCAGGTTCCAGGGCGTGGAACGGCGCGTGTTGGTGTTGACCACCGGGCCGAAGACGTGCGCCCCGGCCTTCTCGACGACCTTGAGCTGCTGGTGGGGCCACATGCCGGCCAGGCGCTCGCCGTCGTAGGTGAGCTCGCCGTGAAAGCCGAGCACGCACTCGGCCGCCATGCCGACCTCGATGGCCAGGTCGGTGTGCTCGGCCGCCCATTCGACCGCCCGCAGCGTGGCCAGGAACTCGCCGTCGCCGGTGGAGGCCGTGGTGTCGTAGTTGACGCCGTCGGCGCCCACCTCGGCCATCTTGCCCGTCAGCCAGATGACGTCGTCGGTGAGCTTCGCGCCGGCTTCCTCGGTGGCCGCCCGGGCTTCTGAGATCTTGCCCCGGGGCAGCAGATCGGAGGGGTTCGGATAGGGACCGTCGGGTGAGAAATAGAGGCCCATGTTGGGCATGAACCCGTAGAAGACCGGGATGATCGCGCTCTGCAGCGCGGCTTCGACGTGGGTCTGCTCGAGGACCACGATCGGCTTGGCCGGCTTGACCGAGTAGTCGGTGTGGCCGACCTCCATGGTGTCGAAGCAGAAGGCGCGCTCGAAGGTGCGAAACGCCTGCTCGCGGCCGAGTGGCAGGCCGACCCCCGAGGAGAGCTGGGCCGAGTACACCGAGTTGGTCGAGCCGTCCTTGGTGACCACCGCCTCGTTGCCGCGCTCGACCCCCCAGATGTGCGAGGGGCAGCGGAACATCTCGACGAGGTAATCGTAGTCCTGCGCCGCGAGTGGCGGGATCTTGGCCTTGGCGGCGGCGTCGGCCGAACCGGCGACGAGGTCGTCCTCGAGCTCCTCGGCGGTCATCTCCACGCTGTAGCCGTCGCCCATCCTCGTCA